>JAGWTL010000220.1 GCA_028869035.1 Burkholderiales bacterium
CTGGAGTTCAATTGCCGCATGGGTGACCCCGAGACCCAGCCCATCATGATGCGACTCAAGAGCGATCTGGTGGACGTGATGCTGGCGGCCACCGATGGCAAGCTGGACCAGGTCGAGCTGGACTGGGACCGCCGCATCGCCCTAGGCGTGGTCATGGCCGCGTTTGGTTACCCCATGAACCCGCGCAAGGGTGACGTCATCACCGGCCTGCCGACCGACACGGAGGAGGGTGTGGTCTTCCATGCCGGCACCGCGCTGCAGGATGGCCAGGCGCAGGTCACAGGTGGCCGTGTGCTGTGCGTGACGGCCCTGGGCGACACGACCAGGCAGGCCCAGCAGCGCGCCTACGAGCTGGCGCAGTGCATACGCTTCGACGGCATGCAGTACCGCCGCGACATAGGCTTCCGCGCCATCAAGGGATGATCCCCAACGACTTCCCACCGCCCCATCCGGTGCAATTCCGCGGTAGCGCGCTGGCGCGCTGGCTGTTGCGCCGCATGGGCTGGCGAGTGCATTTCGATGGCCTGCCCGGCCTGCAGGGCGTGCTGGCCGTCTATCCGCACACCAGCAACTGGGATTTTGTGAACCTGTTGGTCGTCAAATGGGCCATCGGCATTCCCGTGCGTTTCTGGGGCAAGGACAGTCTCTTCCGTTTCCCCGTTTTCGGGCACTGGATGCGCTATCTCGGTGGCGTGCCGGTGGAGCGAACCAGCGCCAAGGGCATGGTGAGCAATACCGCGGCCCGCATGCAGACGGCGCGCGAGCGCGGCGAATATTTCTGGCTGGCGCTGGCCCCTGAAGGCACGCGCAAGTACATTCCGGGCTGGCGCAGCGGCTTCTACCGCACGGCGGTGCAGGCCGGCGTGCCGCTGGCGCTGGTGAAGGTCAATTACGCCGGGCGTGAAGTGACGGTGCGCAGCTTCCTGCGCCTGAGCGGCGACGAGACCACCGACTTTGCGCGTATCGCGACGGCCCTGGAAGGGGCTGTCGGCTGCCGTCCCGAAAACGCCGCGCCCATCCGCCTGCTCGACGCCAGTGTGCCGCGCAGCGAAACCATCGTGAAGTAACGCCATGACGACTCCGGCCTCCAACGTCCACACCGTGCGCCATTATCTGCAGGGCCTGCAGCAGCGCATCACCGAGGCCATCACCGCCATCGACGGCGGCAGCTTCCTGGCCGATGCCTGGCAGAAGGAACCGGGGGAACCGTTGCAGGGCAAGGGCCTGACCATGATCCTGGAGAACGGCCCGGTCTTCGAACGGGCCGGTTGCGGTTTTTCCTATGTGCAGGGCCCCAAGTTGCCGTCCTCGGCCACCCAGCACCGCCCCGAACTGGCCGGCGCGCCCTTCGAGGCCATGGGCGTGTCCCTGGTCTTCCACCCGCGCAACCCCTATGTGCCCACCGTGCACATGAACGTGCGCATGCTGGCGGCCAAGGGCAAAGATGGTCAGGACGTCTGCTGGTTCGGCGGCGGCATGGACCTGACCCCCTATTACGGCTTCGAGGAAGACGCGGTGCATTTCCATACGGTCTGCCGCGATGCGCTGAAGCTCTTTGGCGAAGACAAGTACCCGCGTTTCAAGGCCTGGTGCGATGAATATTTTTTCCTCAAGCACCGCAATGAGCAGCGCGGTGTCGGCGGCGTGTTTTTCGACGACTTCTCCGAGCTGGGTTTCGAGGGCAGCTTTGCCATGCTGCGTGCCGTGGGCGATGCCTTCCTGCCGGCCTACCTTCCCATCGTCGAGAAGCGCCAGCATCTGGACCACGGCGAGCGCGAGCGTGCCTTCCAGCTCTACCGCCGGGGCCGTTACGTCGAATTCAACCTGGTCTGGGACCGTGGCACGCATTTCGGTCTGCAGTCCGGTGGCCGTACCGAATCGATCCTGTTGTCCATGCCGCCGCTGGTGAGCTGGGCCTACCAGCAGCAGCCTGCGCCCGGCACCCCCGAGGCCGAGCTCTACACCCGCTTCCTGCCAAGGCGCGACTGGATCACGCCTTGACTCTGCGCAAACTTGGCATGTTCGGCGGCGCCTTCGACCCGCCGCATCTCGCGCATCGCGCCCTGGCCCAGGCCGCCATCGAGCAGCTCCAGCTGGACGCACTGCGTGTGCTGCCCACCGGGCAGGCCTGGCACAAGAGCCGGCCGCTCACGGCGGCTTCGCACCGCCTGGCCATGAGCCGGCTGGCTTTCGACGGCTTGCCTCAGGTGCGGCTGGACGACCGGGAAATCCGCCGCGCTGGCCCCTCCTACACCCTGGACACCCTGCGCGAACTGCAGGCTGAAAACCCCCAGGCCGATCTCCACCTGATCATGGGCAAGGACCAGGCCGATGTGCTGCCGACCTGGCGGAATTGGGAGGAGATTGTCCGTCTTGCTATAATTTGTGTAGCTGACCGGGACCTTCTGACCGGCCAGGAAACCCGCTTCGTCCCGCCGCCCGAGATGGCGGGACGTTTCTGCAAGCTGCAGATGCCGGCCATGGACATCAGCGCCACCGGCATCCGTACCCGCGTCGCCAGCCGGCAGGGCATCGCCCCACTGGTCAGCCCCGCCGTTGCGCGTTATATTGAACAACATAATCTCTATCAAAGCACCTGATGACCACTGAAACCGCTGCCAAGAAAGATACCCAGAAGCTCCAGCGCGCCATCGTCGATGGCCTGGAGGACGTGAAGGCCCAGGACATCCAGGTGTTCAATACCGAGAAACTCTCGGCGCTCTTCGAGCGTGTGGTGGTGGCTTCGGGCACCTCCAACCGCCAGACCAAGGCGCTGGCAGCCAGCGTGCGCGATGCCGTGCGCGATGCCGGTTTTGCCAAGCCCCGCATGGAGGGTGAGGAAAATGGGGAGTGGATCATCGTGGACTGTGGCGCGGCCGTGGTGCACATCATGCAGCCGGCCATCCGCCAGTACTACCACCTGGAAGACCTCTGGGGTGAAACGCCGGTGCGCCTGAAGTTCGGTGCCGACAAGCCGGCGGCCAAGGCGGCCGAAAAGGCACCCGCCAAGGCCGCTGCCCCCGCCAAAACCGGCAGCCTGCGCCGCGCCAGCGCGGCCAAGCAGGGTGTGGCCGAGGCCTATCCCTCGCGCGCCCAGATGAAGAAGGCCGAGGAGAAGAAGGCGGCCGACCGCAAGAAGGCCGCGGGCAAGCCGGCGGCCAGGAAGACGGCTGCCGCCAAGGCACCGGCCCGCAAGGCCCCGGCCAAGACCCCGATCAAGACCGTCAAGGTGAATGCCACCAAGGCGCCGGCGAAAAAGGCAGCTGCCAAGACCGCCGCCAAGCCGGCCAGCAGGACGACCAAGGCCCCGGCGAAGAAGACGGCGACCCGCAAGGCCCGGTGAAGCTGCTGATCGTCGCGGTCGGCCAGCGCGTGCCCGACTGGGCGCAGACGGCCTGGGACGACTACGCCAAGCGTTTCCCGCCGGAGTTGCGGGTGGAGCTCAAGGCCGTCAAGACCGAACCGCGCGGCTCCAGGACCGTGGAGCAACTGATGGCGGCCGAGCGCAAGCGCATCGAGGAAGCGATACCCAAGGGCACCCGCATCGTCGCGCTGGACGAGCGCGGCGCCACGCTGAGCACCATGGCCCTGGCGGCCAAGCTCAAGGACTGGCAGCTCGGTGGTGGCGACGTGGCGCTGGTCATCGGCGGGCCCGACGGGCTGGAGCCGGCCTTGCGCCAGGCCGCGCACGAACGCATCCGCCTCTCGGACCTGACCCTGCCGCACGCCATGGTGCGCGTACTGCTGGTCGAGCAGCTCTACCGCGCCTGGTCCATCAACGCCAACCATCCGTATCACCGGGAATAGTCTTCATGACCGGCCGCGCTACCCCTTCCGTTCGGGCTGAACCCGTCGAAGTCCTGGAGCCCTTCGACAAGCTCAGGGCGAACGGGAAATTTATCTATCTCGCTTCCCAAAGCCCGCGCCGCCGCCAGCTGCTCGAGCAACTTGGTGTGCGCCATGAACTTCTGCTGCCCGACGCGGACGAGGACGCCGAGGGCATCGAAGCGGTGCTGCCGGGCGAAGCCCCGGCCACCTATGTGCAGCGCGTGACCCAGCTCAAGCTGGATGCCGCCCTGGAGCGCCTCAAACGCCGTGGCCTGCCCGCAGCCCCCGTGCTGTGTTCTGACACGACCGTGGCCCTGGGGCGCGCCATCTACGGCAAGCCAGCGGATGCGGCGGATGCCCGGCGCATGCTGGGCGAGCTGGCCGGGCGCAGCCACCGCGTGCTGACGGCTGTGGCCATCGGCACACCACGCCGGCGCGTGCAGGCCCTGAGCACCTCGCGCGTGACCTTCGCTCCCATGAGTCGCCAGCAGATCGCCGCCTATGTGACCAGCGGCGAGCCCATGGGCAAGGCTGGGGCCTATGCGGTGCAGGGCAGGGCGGCGGCTTTCATCTCGCATATCTCGGGCAGCTACTCTGGCATCATGGGACTGCCCATGCACGAGACGGCACAATTGCTCTTGTCCTTAGGCTTCAAGATCTAGCCCCGCCAGTCAATATGTTCACTTTCAACCTTCGACCCAGCGAGAGCGGATTTCCAAACCGAGGGACACCGTGGAACCGGCTCTGCCGGGCCGCTGGTGTCGCCCCCTGCAAGGGGGGGGGCGTAGCGACACGTAGTGTGCGCAGCCTGGGGGTTTTTTAAGTGCCACAAGAAGACATCCTGATCAACTGGTCGCCGCAAGAAACCCGTGTGGCCGTGGTGGAAAACGCCGCCGTGCAGGAGTTGCACGTGGAGCGCGCCAGCGAGCGCGGCCTGGTGGGCAATATCTATCTGGGCAAGGTCTCGCGCGTGTTGCCCGGCATGCAGTCGGCCTTCATCGACATCGGTCTGGACAAGGCGGCCTTTCTGCACGTGGCCGATGTCTGGCACCCGCCGGCCGAAGGGGAGTCACTGAGTGCCTCGCGCGCCTCGCAGCCCCAGGTACCGATCGAGAAACAGGTGTTCGAGGGCCAGGCCTTGATGGTGCAGGTCATCAAGGACCCCATCGGCACCAAGGGCGCGCGCCTGTCCACCCAGGTCAGCATCGCCGGGCGCCTGCTGGTCTTCCTGCCGCAGGACGACCACATCGGCGTGTCGCAGAAGATCCCGCTGGCGCAGCGCGACGAGTTGCGTCAGCGGCTGCAGGCGTTGGTGGGAGAGCAGGGCGGCGGTTTCATCCTGCGCACCAATGGCGAGGATTCCAGCGACGCCGAGCTGGGCGAGGACATCGCCTACCTGCGCAAGACCTGGGCCCGCATCAAGGACGCCTCGCAAAAGCTGCCGCCCAAATCGCTGCTGCACGAAGACCTGACGCTGCTGCAGCGCGTGCTGCGCGATCTGGTGGGCG
>JAGWTL010000221.1 GCA_028869035.1 Burkholderiales bacterium
GAGGCTTGAAACGCGGGAATAGCTCAGTTGGTAGAGCGCAACCTTGCCAAGGTTGAGGTCGAGAGTTCGAGACTCTTTTCCCGCTCCAAATTCCGAAAAGGGAAGCAAAAGCTTCCCTTTTTTATTGAAGGAATGGCCGGCTCTTTGGGGTCGTCATGTTCAGCTTCTGGCGCGGTAGCAAAGCGGTTATGCACCGGATTGCAAATCCGTGTAGGTCGGTTCGACTCCGGCCCGCGCCTCCAGACTCCATGCGGGAGTAGCTCAGTTGGTAGAGCGCAACCTTGCCAAGGTTGAGGTCGAGAGTTCGAGACTCTTCTCCCGCTCCATTTCACACGCCTGGTGGCCTGTCCCGGTCCGCAAGTGCTGCGGTCCAGGTGGGCTGATTGCGTCTTTTGCGGGACAATGCAAGGGCGGCATGGCCTCGATGGTGAAATTGGTAGACACAGCGGACTTAAAATCCGCCGCTTCCAGAGATGGGGCGTGCCGGTTCGATTCCGGCTCGAGGCACCAGATTTTCAATTTCCAATGTTCGTGGGTGATCGCGAACCGACACGCCCAAGGGCGATCATGACGAAGCGCGCTGCGCGCGCGGGTTCGATTCCGGTTGGCGAGGAGTTGACCCTGTTAGAGTGCCAGTGCGTATAGAGAGAACACCATGGCAAGCTACAACGCCCCTTTTGAAATCCATGTTCATGGACAGGTGCTCCTGCGCACCGACGTCGACTTCAACCAGCTGCAGGAAGCGCTCAAACCCCTGTGGCAGTACGCTGGCGCCCGCTCGCTGGCGGATGGCGCGCACAGCCATTACGAGGACGAGCCGGGCATACGCTTCGATGCCCAGGAACACATGCTCCAGCTGTGCTGGAGCGTGATCGGTGACGAGGACTTCCGCCAGTCGCTCGACGAGATGTGCATGAGCCTCAATGAACTGTCGCAGGCCGGTGCCGCTATCGAGATCACCTTTTACGACACCGAGTTTGACGAGGACGAAGCCGAGCCCGAGGCCCAGTCGCGCGACGATTTCATGGTGCTTTTTGTTGGCCCCAATCCGGCGGCCATCATGCAGGTGCAGCGTGATTTGCTGGTGCAGGATGTCATCAACCTGATGGAACGCCACTTCGACGCGGCTGAACTGAGCGGGGTGGTGAGCGAGGTTGATCGCCTGTTCAGCCAGCGTTTCGATTCACTGGTCAATTCCCTGGAGATCGGCAAGCCGCCTCGCGGTTCCGGTGGCCATGGAGGCCACGGTGGCGGACGCAAACCGCGACATTTGCACTGATTCCCCACTTCCGTGTGCCAGACGGCGATTCAAATCGGGTCGCTCGTGCTACTATTTTCATAGTTATGGTGCCACTCAAGGACTGACGCATGAACATGGCTGCTGCTGCTTCCGCCAAGCCGGCCGGCGCACGCGCCGCCGGGCGTCCGGAGAAATTGCGTCTGGGCGACGTGCTGGTCCAGCAGCGCCTGATTTCGCAGGAACAGCTGCAACAGACCCTGGAGCTGCAGCAGCAGACTGGCCGCAAGGTGGGTCGCCTGCTGATCGAGAGCGGTGTCATCACCGAAGAATTGCTCGCTGACGCGCTGGCCCGGCAGTTGCGCGTTCCCTTCATCAATCTCAAGACCTATCCTTTCCGCGGTGACGTGGTCAAGCTTCTGCCGGAATCGGCAGCGCGGCGCTTTCGTGCCCTGGTTCTGGAGGACAAGGGCGACAGCCTGCTGGTGGCCATGGCCGATCCGCTGGACCTGTTCGCCTACGACGAGATCACGCGCCTGCTCAAGCGCAATATCGCGATCGCGGCTGTGCCCGAGAGCCAGCTGGCCCTGGCCTGCGATCGTCTCTACCGCCGCTCGGAGGAGATCAGCGGCCTGGCCCGTGCGCTCGAGAAGGACCTGGGAGATGCGGTTGACTTTGGCGAACTGACGGCCTCGGCGGGTGCCGAAGGCGCACCGGTGGTGCGCCTGCTGCAATCGCTGTTCGAGGATGCCACCCAGGTCGGGGCTTCCGACATCCACATCGAACCGATGGAATCCGGCTTGCAGATCCGCGTGCGTGTCGACGGCGTGCTGCAGACCCAGACCCAGGCCGAAAAACGCATCGGCGCTGCCCTGGCGCAGCGCATCAAGCTCATGGCGGGCCTGGATATTTCCGAGAAACGCCTGCCGCAGGACGGCCGTTTCAGCGTGCGTCTGAAGGAGCGGACCATCGACGTGCGCCTGTCCACCATGCCCAGCACCTATGGCGAGTCGGTGGTCATGCGTCTGCTCAGCCTGGACGGCGGCGTGCGCCAGCTGGACAAAGTGGGCATGCCACCGGCCATGTTGCATCGCTACCAGCAGTTGCTGGGCCGGACTTCGGGGCTGATCCTGGTCACGGGTCCCACCGGTTCGGGCAAGAGCACCACCCTGTATGCCTCGCTGGCCGAGCTCAACACCAGCGAGCTGAAGATCATCACGGTCGAGGATCCGGTGGAGTATCGCCTCTCGGGCATCACCCAGGTGCAGGTCAACGACAAGATCGAGCTTTCCTTTTCCAAGGTCCTGCGGTCTGCCCTGCGCCAGGATCCGGACGTGATCCTGGTCGGCGAAATGCGGGACCCCGAGACGGCCGAGATCGGCCTGCGCGCGGCCATCACGGGCCACCTGGTGCTGTCCACCCTGCACACGCGTGACGCGGCCAGCACGCCCTTCCGCCTGCTGGACATGGGGGTGCCAGCGTACATGGTGGCCACTTCGCTGCAAGCTGTGATCGCCCAGCGCCTGGTGCGCATCAATTGCGAGGTCTGCAGCGAACCCCATGAGCCCGATGCCCATGAAACGGCCTGGCTGTCCGGCCTGCTGCAAGCGGGGGAGCGCATCAATGCCTTGCGGGGCCGTGGGTGCTCGACCTGCAACGGCACCGGTTACACCGGCCGCCAGGGGGTCTATGAGATGCTCGAAATGGATGCCGAACTCACCCAGTCGGCCAGCCGTTCGGACCCGGCGGCCTTCCTGCGTGCGGCCCGTGAACGCCTGGCTGGCCAGACGCTGACGTACCACGCCCTTGAACTTGTCCGCCAGGGCCGCACTTCGCTGGCCGAGGCCATGCGGGTGGGCTACGACCTCGAGGATTAGGCGCGACCATGGCTGTCTACGCATGGCGGGGGCGCAACACCCTGGGTGAACTGATCCAGGGCGAGCTGGATGCGGTATCCGAGGACGCCGTGGCCGACCAGTTGCTGGGCTTGGGTCTGGTGCCGGTGCAAATTCAGCCGGCGCCGCAGGTCCAGGCCCAGGAGAGCTGGTGGGAGCAGCTCAAACGCCGTTCCATCGACATTGAAGACGTGTTGATCTTCTCGCGCCAGATGTACACCTTGAACAAGGCGGGTGTGCCCATCCTGCGTGCCTTCGCGGGGCTGCAGTCGTCGACGGACAATCTCGCCATGGGCGAGGTGCTGCAGGACGTGCGCGCCAGCCTGGACCAGGGGCGTGACATGGCGACCTCCCTGGCGCGTCACCCCAAAGTCTTCGGCCCCTTTTATGTCGCCATGGTCAGGGTGGGCGAGATGACAGGTCGTTTGACCGAGGTTTTCCTGCGCCTGGCCGAGCACCTGGAATTCGAGCACGATACCCGGGCACGCATCAAGCAGGCCCTGCGCTACCCGACCTTCGTGATCGTCGCCATGCTGATCGCCATGGTCATCATCAATCTTTTTGTGCTGCCGGTGTTTGCCAAAGTCTTCGCCGGTTTCAATGCGCAGTTGCCCTTGATCACCCGCGGTTTGCTGGGATTTTCGAGCTGGATGATCACCTGGTGGCCGGTATTGCTGGCCCTCGCGGCGGCCGGTGTGGTGCTGGTCCGTTCTTACCTGAGCAATCCACAGGGGCGTTACAACTGGGACCGGCGCAAGCTGGCATTGCCCATCGTCGGGTCCATCATCCTCAAGGCCACGCTGGCACGTTTTGCCCGCAGTTTTGCCTTGTCCAGCCAGAGCGGGGTTCCCCTGGTGCAGGCGTTGGCCGTGGTGGCTCAGACCGTGGACAATGCCTACATCGCTTCGCGTATCGAGCAGATGCGCGCGGGCATCGAGCGCGGCGAGAGCATTTCACGCTGCGCTGCAGCAACCGGTGTCTTCACACCTGTCGTATTACAGATGATGACCGTGGGCGAGGAGACGGGGGAATTGGACTCCCTCCTGTTCGAAATCGCCGATCTGTACGAGCGCGATACCGATTACGCCATCAAGGGGTTGTCCACGGCCATCGAACCGGTGCTGCTGGTCTTCATCGGTGTGCTGGTGCTGTTGCTGGCGCTGGGCGTATTTCTGCCCCTGTGGAACCTGGGCCAGGCGGCCATGGGGCGTGGGGGCGGATAACGCATGTGTAAACGCCCCGATTCGTGTGACGTTTTCCACACGAATCGGGGTCGCCGTGGGTACGGGGCAGCAGCTTCGGGCCTATACTACGAAAGTGATAGCGGTGTTACTTGGTGCCGCACCCTTAGCAAGTTAATCTCTGATTGGAGCCTGTCATGAAGCAGCAACGTGGTTTTACCCTGATCGAACTGGTGATGGTGATCGTGATCCTCGGCATCCTGGCTGCCGTGGCAATTCCGAAGTTTGTGGACCTCAAGAGTGATGCGCAGGTGGCTGCATTGCAAGGCGTGGTGGGTGCGATCAGTTCGGCTAGTTCCATCAACTATGCAGCGCGTAGCGCCAGTACCAGCAAAGGTGTGACCACTACTAATTCGAATTGCGATGTCGCTGTTGCCGCGATCCTCCAAGGGGGAATCCCCTCGGGTTACCAGCTTTCGACAGGCACATTGGCGGCGGGTAATAACACCTGTACAGTGACGCAGACGGGGTCTGGCGCGACCGCAACTGTTGCCGTTATCGGGATTTAATGGCGCGGAGTGTTTAGATATGCACGAACAAAGGGGGCCGTGAGGCCCCCTTGTTTATTTGTGCGCGGCTATTGTTGCCGCAGGATTCCGCCAAAAAGTACGCAAACGTGTGTCCGTATCGTCACAGCTGCGTGTCCAGCTATGAAAAGCGAAGCAAAATAGCGGCTGTACATTTAGCAACAAGATGGTTCGCCAGATGATGCCGGTTTCCGTGCCTGTTCCGTTCGCTGCCATGCCACTGCCCAGGAGGGGTCAGTGGCTTTGACCCTTCCACGATTCGGGCGAGGTGCCCGGCAGACCGAGCAACTGGTGCTGGCCTGGGACGGCCAGGCCCTGGCTTATGTGCAGGCGCGGCCGGAAGGTGCAGATCGTTTCCGGGTGCAGCGTTTCGGTGTGTTGCGCTCGGGGGGG
>JAGWTL010000222.1 GCA_028869035.1 Burkholderiales bacterium
AATCCCCCACATTGGGCAAAAACGCCTGGATCGCCGACAGCGCCCAAGTCATCGGCAAAGTCACCCTGGAAGAAAACGTCAGTGTCTGGTTCGGCGCCGTCATCCGCGGTGACAGCGAACACATCCACATCGGCCGCAACACCAATGTCCAGGACGCCAGCGTGCTGCACGCCGACCCCGGCGTGCCGCTGACCCTGGGCGAGAACGTGTCGGTGGGTCACCAGGTCATGCTGCACGGCTGCACCGTGGGCGACGGCTCGCTGATCGGCATCGGTGCCATCGTGCTCAACCACGCGAAGATCGGCAAGAACTGCCTGGTGGGGGCGGGCGCGCTCGTGACCGAGGGCAAGGAATTTCCGGATGGCTCCATGATCCTGGGCAGCCCGGCCAAGGCGGTCCAGCAGCTCAGCCCCGAGCAGATCGCCGGGCTGCGGCGCACGGCCCAGCATTACGTCGGCAACGCCGAGCGCTTCCGCAAGGGCTTGAAGAAAATCGCCTGAGCCTCATCTGGCCGTATGTCTGAACTCCACAAATTTCTCTTCGAAGGCCTGCCGGTGCGTGGCATGGTCGTTCGCCTGACTGACGCCTGGACCGAGATCCTGAAGCGTCGCGCGCAAAGTGCTTCGGGGGCCTATCCGGCCCCGGTGCAGGCCCTGCTGGGCGAGATGGCCGCGGCCGGGGTGCTGATGCAGTCGAACATCAAGTTCGACGGCGCGCTGATCCTGCAGGTCTTTGGCGATGGCCCGGTCAAGCTGACCGTGGTCGAGGTGCAGTCCGACCTCAGCCTGCGTGCCACCGCCACGGTGCAGGGTGCCGTGCCTGACGATGCCGGCCTGCCCGCCATGCTCAATGTGCGGGGCCTGGGGCGCTGTGCCGTCACCCTGGACCCGCAGGGGCGTCAGCCGGGCCAGCAGCCTTACCAGGGCGTGGTGCCGCTGTCGGATGCCGAGGGGCATTCCGTGCAGAGTCTGTCCCAGGCCCTGCAGCTCTATATGCGCCAGAGCGAGCAGCTCGAGACGGTGCTGGTGCTGGCAGCCGACGACAAGGTGGCCGCGGGTCTGCTGATCCAGCGCCTGCCCATCGAAGGCGTGGGCAACCTCGCGGGCCAGAACCCGGCCGAGGCCGAGCAGCACGCCGCCGAGATGCACGAGCACTACAACCGCATCGCCACGCTGGCGTCCAGCCTCAAGCGCGAGGAGCTGCTGACGCTGGACGTGGAGACCATCCTGCGCCGCCTGTTCTGGGAAGAGAAGCTGCAACGCTTCGAGCCCCAGGCGGGTGAGACCGCACCGCGTTTTGCCTGCACCTGCAGCCGAGAACGTGTGAGCGGCATGATCCGCGGCCTGGGCGAGCCCGAGGCGCGCGACATCCTCGCAGAGCGCGGGTCGATTCAGGTGGACTGTGAGTTCTGCGGCGCCGGTTACCGCTACGACGGCATCGACGTGACGCAGCTGTTCAAGCAGGCGGGCGACCGGCCGCCCTCGAGTTCAGCAATCCAGTAAAGAGCTGGAACTCGCATTCGGGATCGGCGCAGCGCTCGCAGGGACCGGTCCAGCGCGGGACGGGTCCGTCCTGCGGCTGAATCAGTCGCAGGGCCGCGCGCAGTCTTTCCTTGTCCCGGCCGTAGACCACACCAAAATCCACGCCTGCGGCCGCGAGCTGTGCGCGCAGGGTGGCATCGGCTGCCTGCTGCGCAAGAGTGGCGCCGGGCAGATCCAGACCCATGAGCAGGACCCGGTCGTAGTGACCGGCAAGCAGCGTGTTGGGAGAGGGGGCATCGCTGAGTTGCAGCTCAGGCAGGTGCAGGGCGAGGGCGGTCGCCAGCGTGGTCTTGCCGGTGGCTGGTGCGCCCACAACGGCAATTTTCATGAGCGGCTTATTTGGTGATCTGGACGTAGATCTCGTTGGGCTTGACCATGCCCAGTTCCAGCCGCGCCTTTTCCTCGACCATGGCCAGGCCTTCCTTGAGGTCCTGCACCTCGGCGGCGAGCCGGTCGTTGACCAGCTGGGCCTGGGCGTTCTTCTGCCTTTGCGCCTCGAGTTCGGTCGCCAGGCTGGCGACCTTGGGCACGCTGCCCCGACCGAACCACAGCTGCGCGTGCAAAACCACGAGCAGGGTGAGCAGGACGGCCGGGACGAAGCGTGTACCCAAGGCTTACCTTTCTGAAGCCCGTTTCGCTGCCGGGCCGCCCCAATGCGAAACGCGGCCGCCTCGGGGGGCTGAGGCCCGCGGCTCCGCGTCTGCCTGCGCAGACTCGGACGGGCCGAAGAGCCGCAGCCTCCGGCGCGGCCCCACAGAGAGCCACATGCAATGCGTGAGCGTGGGGGCCATTACCTCAAGTTATAAAAAGCCGAGCGACCGGGGTAGACGGCGACTTCGCCCAGGTCTTCCTCGATGCGCAGCAGCTGGTTGTACTTGGCCATGCGGTCGGAGCGGCTCAGCGAGCCGGTCTTGATCTGGCCGGCGTTGGTGCCGACGGCGATGTCGGCAATGGTGCTGTCCTCGGTCTCGCCCGAGCGGTGGCTGATGACGGCGGTGTAGCCGGCGCGCTTGGCCATCTCGATGGCGGCGAAGGTCTCGGTCAGCGTGCCAATCTGGTTGATCTTGATCAGGATGGAATTGGCAATGTTCTTGTCGATGCCTTCCTTCAGGATCTTGGTGTTGGTGACGAAGAGGTCGTCACCGACGATCTGCACCTTCTTGCCCAGGCGATCGGTCAGGATCTTCCAGCCGTCCCAGTCGCCTTCGGCCATGCCGTCCTCGATGCTGATGATGGGGTACTTGTCGCACCAGCTGGCCAGCATGTCGGTCCACTCGGTGGCGGACAGCACCAGGCCTTCGCCCTCCAGGTGGTACTTGCCGTCCTTGTAGAACTCGCTGGCGGCGCAGTCCAGGCCCAGGGCGATCTGCTCGCCGGCGGTGTAGCCGGCCTTGTCGATGGCTTCCAGGATGAGCTGGATGGCGGCTTCGTGGTTGGCGACGCTGGGGGCGAAACCGCCTTCGTCACCGACCGAGGTGGGCATGCCCTTGTCGTGCAGGATCTTCTTGAGCGCGTGGAAGACCTCGGCGCCATAACGCAGGGCTTCACGGAAGCTGGGCGCGCCGATCGGCAGCAGCATGAACTCCTGCAGGTCCAGGTTGTTGTTGGCATGCGCGCCGCCGTTGATGACGTTCATCATGGGCACGGGCATCTGCACGGCGCTCATGCCGCCGAAGTAGCGGTACAGGGGCAGGCCGGCCTCTTCGGCGGCGGCGCGGGCCACGGCCATGGAGACGGCCAGCATGGCGTTGGCGCCCAGGCGGCTCTTGTTCTCGGTGCCGTCCAGGTCGATCAGGGTCTTGTCCAGGAAGGCCTGCTCGGAGGCGTCCAGGCCCAGCACGGCTTCGCTGATCTCGGTGTTGATGTGTTCGACGGCTTTCAGCACGCCTTTGCCCAGGTAACGGCTCTTGTCGCCGTCGCGCAGCTCGATGGCTTCGCGGCTGCCCGTGGAGGCGCCGGAGGGGACCGCGGCGCGGCCCATGGTGCCGGACTCCAGCAGGACGTCGCATTCGACGGTGGGGTTGCCTCGGCTGTCCAGGACTTCGCGGCCGACGATATCAACAATAGCGCTCATGCTTACCTTTCGATTTCGATTTTGAGAGTGGTATTCAAACGAGGGGGGCGGCCACGCCCTCCACCAGAATCATGTTGAAGAATTGTGTGGCACCGGCGCGCTTGGCGCGAGCCAAGGCGTACATCTCACCGTCGTAGAAGGCCTTGGCCTGCTCGAAGCCGGGAAAGCGCAGCATGGCCACGCGGGCCGGCTGCCAGCTGCCTTCCATCACCTCGAAACGGCCACCGCGCACCAGGTATTCGCCGCCGGCGGCGGCTACTGCGGCGGGGGCTGCTGCCATGTACTGCTTGTACTGCTCCATGTCGGTGATCTGCATGTCGACAATGATGTAGGCAGCGGTCATGGTGGATGGGTGCGGTTTAGGGTGGTTTCAGTTGAAGCTGTTTTCGAGGAAGCCGTTCTTCTTGGTCACCTGGTCCAGCGCGACCAGCGTTTCCAGCAGGGCTTTCATGTGCTTGAGCGGCACGGCGTTGGGGCCGTCGGACCAGGCCTGATCAGGGTTGGGGTGGGTTTCCATGAAGAAGCCCGCCACGCCCACGGCCGCACCGGCGCGGGCCAGCACGGGCACCATCTCGCGTGCGCCGCCGCTGCTGGTGCCTTGGCCACCAGGTTTTTGCACGGAGTGGGTCACGTCAAACACCACGGGTGCGCCTGACTTGCGCATTTCGGCCAGGCTGGTCATGTCGGCCACGAGGTTGTTGTAGCCAAAGCTGACGCCGCGCTCGCAGGCCAGAAAACGGTCGGGGTCCAGGCCTGCTTCAGTGGCGGCGGCACGGGCCTTGT
This sequence comes from Burkholderiales bacterium, assembly GCA_028869035.1. Lineage (GTDB taxonomy): Bacteria > Pseudomonadota > Gammaproteobacteria > Burkholderiales > Burkholderiaceae_C > Hylemonella. The sequence continues at coordinate 4,399 of JAGWTL010000222.1, forward strand.
CGATCACGTTCTTCATGTCCCAGGGCGCGAGAAACTGGCCCTTCTTGATGTTCACCGGCTTGCCCGACTTGGCCACGGCGTGGATGAAATCGGTCTGGCGGCACAGGAAGGCCGGGGTCTGCAGCACGTCGACCACGCTGGCCACCTCGGCCACCTGCGACTCGTCGTGCACGTCGGTGAGGACGGGCAGGCCGGTCTGGCGGCGCACTTCGTCCAGGACCTTCAGGCCGGCTTCCAGGCCCATGCCGCGCTTGGTGGTCCCCGAAGAACGGTTGGCCTTGTCGAACGAGCCCTTGTAGATGAGCGGAATGCCCAGCGAAGTACAGGCTTCCTTGAGCTGGCCCGCCACGTCGATGGACATCTGCAGCCCTTCGATGGAGCAGGTGCCGGCGATCAGGAAGAAGCGCTTGTCGAGACCGACGTCGAAGCCGCAGAGTTTCATGGTCCTTGCTCCGGCCTCAGGCCATGACGGTCGGGCTCTTGCCCTTGCCGGTGCCCTGGTGTTCCAGCGCTGCCCTCACGAAGGCATTGAACAGCGGGTGGCCATCCCAGGGGGTGGACTTGAACTCGGGGTGGAACTGCACGCCCATGTACCACGGGTGCACGCTTTGTGGCAGTTCGACGATCTCGGTCAGGTGCTCGCGCTGGGTCAGCGCCGAGATCACCAGACCCGCCTTGCGCAGGCCATCGAGGTAGTTCACGTTGGCCTCGTAGCGGTGGCGGTGGCGCTCGGTCACCACATCGCCGTAAATCTTGTGCGCCAGCGTGCCCTTGGCCACGTCGGAGCTTTGTGCGCCCAGGCGCATGGTGCCGCCCAGGTCGGAGTTGGCATCGCGCACCTGGATGGAGCCATCCGCGTCTTTCCACTCGTTGATCAG
>JAGWTL010000223.1 GCA_028869035.1 Burkholderiales bacterium
GCAAAGCCGCCCATCAGGGCCGAGCGCACCTTGGCCGGGTCGGCGCCGGCCTTGGAGGCGAACACCAGGGCTTCGCTGACGGCGGCGATGTTGAGCGCCACGATGATCTGGTTGGCCACCTTGCAGGTCTGGCCGTCGCCGTTGCCGCCGATCAGGGTGATGTTCTTGCCCATGAGTTCGAACAGGGGCTTGACGGTGTCGAAGATAGCCTGGGAGCCGCCGACCATGATGGTCAGCGAGGCGGCCTTGGCGCCGACTTCACCACCGGAGACCGGGGCGTCGAGGTACTCGCAGCCCAGTTCGTTGATGCGCTTGGCGAAACCCTTGGTGGCGATCGGATCGATGGAGCTCATGTCCACCACGATCTTGCCCTTGCTCAGGCCCTTGGCCACGCCGTTTTCGCTGAATAGCACTTTCTCGACGTCGGGCGTGTCGGGCACCATCACGAAGATGATGTCGGCGCGCTCGGCCACGCCCGCACCCGAGGTGCACACGGTGGCGCCTGCGTCCACCACTTCCTTGGGCGCGGCGCCCACGGTGTTGACGAACAGCACGTGACCTGCATTGATCAGGTGCATGGCCATGGGCGTGCCCATGATGCCCAGGCCGATGAAACCGATTTTTTGTCCGGATTTGGTCATTTTTGTCTTCTCTTTCAGCGATGCGTTATTTGGTGAGTGTCTTGATCCAGCCCAAGCCCTCGACCGTTTTCGTCTTGGGCTTGTACTCGCAGCCGATCCAGCCGGTGTAGCCGATGGCGTCGAGGTGGCGGAACAGGAAAGGATAGTTGATTTCGCCGGTGCCCGGTTCATTGCGGCCCGGGTTGTCAGCCAGCTGGATATGGCCGATGCGCGGCAGGTAGGCTTGCGCGGTGGCGGCCAGTTCGCCTTCCATGCGCTGGGCGTGGTAGATATCGTACTGGATATACAGGTTGTCGCTGCCCACGGCGTCCAGGACGGCTGCGGCCTGGGCCGTGGTGTTCAGGAAGAAGCCGGGGATGTCGTAGCTGTTGATCGGCTCGATCAGCAGGCGGATGCCGGCGGCCTTGAGTTTGTCGGCGGCGAATTTCAGGTTGGCCACGAAGGTGGCCTGGGCCTGCTCGCGGCTCACGGCGGCGGGCAGCTTGCCGGCCAGACAGTTGACCTGGGGGCAGCCCAGGGCCTGTGCGTACGCTATGGCCTGGTCCACGCCTTTTCGAAATTCCTCCACACGGTCAGGGTGGCAGGCGATGCCGCGCTCGCCGCCGTCCCAGTTGCCGGCCGGCAGGTTATGCAGGACCTGCTTGAGGCCATGGGTCTTGAGCAGGCCGGCCAGTTCGTTCTTGTCAAAGGCATAGGGGAACAGGTATTCCACCGCCTCGAAGCCGGCCGCCTTGGCTGCCGCGAAGCGCTCCAGGAAGGGCACTTCGTTGAACAGCATGGTCAGGTTGGCTGCAAATTTGGGCATCTTTTTTTACTCCATCCATATCAAAAAGGACCGGCATTTCCGGCCCCCGGTTCTGGCTACCTAAGGATCAGGCCGGCGCGCCGACGCGACGGTTCTCCGTTTCCTCGAACTCGATGATATTGTCAATCTCGGTGCCCATGGCAATGTTCGTCACGCGCTCCAGGATGACCTCGATCACTACCGGCACGCTGAACTGGGCCATGAGTTCTTCCGCCTGCGCGATGGCCGGGGCCAGTTCGGCCGGGCTGTGCACGCGGATGGCCTTGCAGCCCAGGCCCTCGACCACCTTGACGTGGTCCACACCATAACCCTGGGCCACCGGGTCGCCCTGGGTGTTGATGTTCTCGAAGGCCAGCTGCACGCAGTAGTCCATCTCGAACCCGCGCTGGGCCTGGCGGATCAGGCCGAGGTAGGAGTTGTTCACCACGACGTGGATGTAGGGCAGCTTGAACTGCGCGCCCACGGCCAGCTCTTCGATCATGAACTGGAAGTCGTAGTCACCCGACAGGGCCACGATCTTGCGGCTCGGGTCGGCGGCGCGCACGCCCAGGGCGGCGGGCACGGTCCAGCCCAGCGGGCCGGCCTGGCCGCAGTTGATCCAGTGGCGGGGCTTGTAGACGTGCAGCATCTGCGCGCCGGCGATCTGCGACAGGCCGATGGTACTCACGTAGCAGACGTCTTTGCCGAAGGCCTCGACCATGCCCTGGTAGACGCGCTGCGGTTTCATGGGAACGTTGTCGAAGTCGGTCTTGCGGTGCAGGGTGGCCTTGCGCTCCAGGCATTCGTCGGACCAGGTCTTGCGGTCGGCCAGCTTGCCGGCGGCCTTCCACTCCTTGGCGACCTGCACGAAGAGTTCCAGCGCGATCTTGGCGTCGGAGGCAATGCCGTAGTCGGGCGAGAAGACGCGGCCGATCTGGGTGGGCTCGATGTCCACGTGTACGAACTTGCGGCCCTTGGTGTAGACCTCGACCGAACCGGTGTGGCGGTTGGCCCAGCGGTTGCCGATGCCCAGCACGAAATCGGAAGCCAGCATGGTGGCGTTGCCGTAGCGGTGGCTGGTCTGCAGGCCGCACATGCCGGCCATCAGCGGGTGGTCGTCGGGAATGGCGCCCCAGCCCATCAGGGTGGGGATGACGGGTACGCCGGTGATCTCGGCGAACTGCACCAGCAGGTCGGAGGCGTCGGCGTTGATGATGCCGCCGCCGGCCACGATCAGCGGGCGGGCCGATTCATTGAGCATGGTCAGGGCCTTCTCGGCCTGGGCGCGCGTGGCGGCCGGTTTGTAGACCGGCAGCGGGGCGTAAGTGTCGGGATCGAATTCGATTTCGGCCATCTGCACGTCGAAGGGCAGGTCGATCAGCACCGGGCCCGGGCGGCCCGAACGCATCAGGTGGAAGGCCTGCTGGAAGGTGCGCGGCACCTGGGCCGGCTCGCGCACGGTGACGGACCACTTGGTCACGGGCTTGGAGATCGACTCGATGTCCACGGCCTGGAAGTCTTCCTTGTACAGGCGCGCGCGCGGGGCCTGGCCGGTGATGCACAGGATCGGGATCGAGTCGGCCTGGGCCGAGTACAGACCGGTGATCATGTCGGTGCCGGCCGGGCCCGAGGTTCCGATGCACACACCGATATTGCCGGCGTTGGCGCGTGTGTAGCCCTCGGCCATGTGCGAGGCGCCTTCCACGTGGCGCGCCAGGATGTGGCCGATGGTGCCCTGCTTGCGCAGCGCGGCGTACAGCGGGTTGATGGCGGCGCCGGGGACGCCGAAGGCCTGCGTGACGCCTTCTTTTTCCATCACCCAGACGGCGGCTTCGATGGCTTTCATTTTGGCCATGGGGAGTTCTCCTTGAATATCAAAATCGATGACGGACTGTAAAAATTCCAGGGCACTTGCGGAAGACGGCTGGAGTCCATAACATCTATTCCATATCGGAATGGATAAGGCGAAAGCGATGGATCGATTGCAGGCGATGGAGGTGTATGTGCGGGTGGTGGAAACCGGCAGCTTTTCCAAGGCAGCCAAGGAGTTTTCCATCACCCAGCCCACGGTGACCAAGCTGGTGGCGGCGATCGAGGAGCGCCTCAAGGTGCGCCTGCTCAACCGCAACACGCGCGGTGTCAGCGTCACCGAGTCGGGGGCGCTCTACTACGAAAAGTGCAAGGTCATCGTGCGCGAGTCGGACGAAGCCGACAACATCGTGCGCCTGCGCCAGACCCAGGCGCAGGGCCTGCTGCGCATCGGCACTTCGGTGGCTTTCGGGCGGCGTGTGGTCACGCCGCTGGCGCTCGAGTTCATGGCCAAGCACCCGCAGGTGCAGATCGACCTGAGCTTCGAGGACCGCTACACCGACCTGGTGGCCCACGGCATCGACCTGGCGATTCGCATGGGCAAGCTGGCCGATTCCACGCTGGGCGCGCGTTTCCTGGGCATCAACCCCTGGCTCATGGTGGCCTCACCCAAATACCTGCGCAGGCAGGGCAGCCCGAAGCAGGCCGCCGACCTGAGTCGCCACCCGGCCCTGATCTACAGCAGCGTGCTCGGTGACGACGTCTGGCGCATGACCACGCCCAAGGGCGATGCGGTGACGGTGCCGGTGGCCGGGCGTCTGCGCTCCAACAACCTCTCGGCGGTGCTGGCGGCAGCGCGCAATGGTTACGGCATCGCGGCCATGCCGCGCTACGTGGCCAGCGATTCGCTGAAATCGGGCCATGTGGTGGAAGTGCTCAAGGGGCATGGCCTGCCCGAGCAGGAGATCCATGCCGTGTTTCCCTCACCCAAGCTGGTGCCCGGCAAGGTGATGGCCTTCATCGCCTACCTGCAGTCGCGCCTGGGGGAGCGGTGGTGGGACAACCTCCCCAAGGCTTGAAATTGGCTTACTGGTTGCCTGCAGCAGAGGGGCCGGAAACCAGTCGAACGGCGTGCGGGTTCGGCGGCATGGGGCGGCGCGGCTGACCCTTGGGGCCCTGGCCTTCGCTCAGGGTGTGCAGCTGGAAGTTGCCGCTGACGTCCCACAGCCAGGTTTCGATATAGGTCGCACTGCCCATGCGCACGGGCGCCGGGAAGGGCGCGGCCTGGCGCACGGTGCGCTCGATCTCGGCCACGACCTCGGGGGCATGTTCGGGCGCGCGCATCCAGTTCAGCGATTGCAGGTTGCCGCGGCTGTCTACCTGGATCTCCAGCACGCCGATGGCGTAGAGGAAGTGCGGCATCACGCCCTTGAAGATGCGCGTGGTGTTCTTGTCGTAGAGGTGGTAGGCCGCGTCGAGCCGGTAGTCGATGGTGCTGTCGGCCGTGGAGACGGGGCCCATGGGCAGGGGGGGCTGCACCGGCTGGGCGATCACGGGGGCGACTGGGGCCGGCGCGCTGGCCGTGGGGGGCGGTGCCGTGACGCAGCCGGCCAGCAGGGCCATCAGCAAGAGGGCGCCCAGGGCAGGCAGGAAAGTACGCGCGGAGCAGATCATTTTCATGGGCAAGAGGCTGGCCGGGCCCGGGTTCGCCAGGGAGGCCGGCCTGAAGGGAGGATGGCGCTTACTTTGCCACAAATGTCAGCATCTGTAACAGGAGCGGCTTTGCGGGGCCGGGATTGTGTCGTGCAGCTCGCTGATTTGTGCGCGCCATGCAACACCGGGGGCCTCAGTCCGCCGTGGCCAGGGCCAGCGCGGTTCACCAGTCGTTCACCAGGCCGGCCGCGCGGGTGGACGATTTCTCGAAGTGCCGGGCCAGGAAGTCCACGAAGGCGCGCACCCGTGCCGCCAGTTGGTGCCGCTGCGGGTAGACCACGTGGATGTCGGCCGGCGGC
>JAGWTL010000224.1 GCA_028869035.1 Burkholderiales bacterium
TGCAGCACCACCTGAATTTGCAAGCACGCCGATGACACAGGAGTGACACCTGCGCGCGTCAGTCACCGGCTGCACGACCCGGGCCTGGTACGAAGGCAGCAAGGCCAGCGCCGAGAGCGTATGCCGCAAGCTTCCACCTGGCGGCCACGAAGACTACGGGAAGGAGCGCCAACGCAAATAGGCCCACGCGGATATCGGCGCCTTGTTCGATCTCCTGCAGGCCTGGTGCATCACCCGACACGCGCCGTTCACGCACGCGTGCGAGAATGGTTTCCATGACCGAACGTCCCCAGACCCTGGGCGAGGAAATCGCCAACAGCGTGAGCCACGGCCTGGCCCTGCTGGCCGCTCTGATCGCAGCTCCCATCCTCCTCGTGGCGGTCAGCCCGCAGAGCGCCGCGAACATCGTGGGCGCGGCCGTGTTCGCGGCCACCATGGTCCTGCTGTATTTCACCTCCACGCTGTACCACGCCCTGCCCCAGGGGCGCGCCAAGCGCGTGTTCATGAAACTCGACCACGGCGCCATCTACCTCTTCATCGCGGGCAGCTACACGCCCTTCGCCCTCGGTGTCATGGGCGGCGCCTGGGGCTGGACCCTCTTTGGCCTGGTGTGGGGCATGGCCGCGATGGGCGTCACGCTCAAGGCCTTCGACCGCCTCTCGCATCCCTGGCTCTCCACCGGCCTCTACCTGGCCATGGGTTGGCTCGTACTGATCGCGGCCGTGCCGCTGGTCGAGCGCGTGCCCTCCAACGGCCTGATCCTGCTGGTGGCGGGCGGGCTGGCCTATACCGTGGGGGTCGTCTTTTTCATGCTCGATTCCCGCGTACGCTACGCCCATGCGGTCTGGCACGGTTTCGTCGCCGCGGGCACCGGTCTGCACTTCTTCGCCGTGCTCGGCTACGCGGCCTGAACCTGGCCGCCGCTCCACGGGTCTGTCCACAAGACGGGTCCTTCTGCTGACTTTTAATCTGCCCCCATGACCAACAGCTTTCTGCGCGCCGCCCTCATCCTGGGCCTGCTCTCGGCGATTGGCCCCTTCGCCATCGACATGTACCTGCCGGCCCTGCCCTCCATCGGGCAGAGCCTGGACGCCTCCATCGGCGCCGTGCAGGCCAGCCTCATGGCCTTCTTCATCGCCCTGGGCGTGGGCCAGCTGATCTACGGCCCGGTCTCGGACCAGGTCGGCCGCAAACCGCCGCTGTACTTCGGTCTGGCGCTGTTTGCCATCGGCAGCGTGGGCTGCGCGCTGGCGCCCGACATCCACACCCTGGTCGTCATGCGTTTCGTGCAGGGCCTGGGCGCCTGCGCCTGCACCGTGGTGCCGCGCGCCGTGGTGCGTGACCTCTACACCGGCGCCGACGCCCTGCGCCTCATGTCCATGCTCATGCTGGTCTTCAGCGTCTCGCCCATCCTCGCGCCCCTGGCCGGCAGCCTGCTGATCGAGTGGCAGGGCTGGCGCAGCGCCTTCTGGTTCATGCTGGTGATCGGCCTGCTGGGCCTGGTCCTCATGGCCACACGGATGAGCGAGACCCGCCCGCCCGAACAACGCGCCGCCAGCAGCTGGGGCCAGGCCTTCCGGGGCTACGCCACCCTGCTGCGCGACCGCCACTTCCTGGGCCTGGTCTTCATCGGCTCCTTCGGCATCGCCAGCTTCTTCGCCTACCTGGCCAATTCGTCCTTCGTGCTGATCGACCACTACGGCCTCACGCCGCGTCAGTACAGCATCGTCTTCGCGGCCAATGCGGCCTCCTTCATCGGCATGTCGCAGCTGACCGGCCGCCTGGGCCGGCGCTTCGGCCTCAAGCCCATGGTGCGCGTGGCCAGCCATGGCTATGCCGGGATCATGGCGCTGCTGCTGGCCTTTTTCCTGCTGGGTGGGGAAGCCCTGCCCGTGCTGCTGGCGCTGCTCTTCGTGGGCTACGGCTTCCTCGGGCTCATCATCCCCACCACCGCCATCCTGGCGCTGGAAGACCACGGCCCCATCGCCGGCACCGCCTCGGCCCTCATGGGCACACTGCAGTTCGCCACCGGCGCCTCGGTCATGGCCGTGGTCGGCCTCTTCGTGGACGGCACCGCCCTGCCCATGGTGGCGGGCATCGCCGGCTCGGCGCTGATGAGCTGGTTGCTGGTGCGCGGCACGCTGAAGCGCTGAGCGCGCGGCTCAGCCCAGGGCCTGCACGACCCCGCCGCCCGGCAGCTCCCGCATGCGCCTGATGTCGCGCTGCGGCGGCGCACCGAACTGGCGGCTGTACTCACGGTTGAACTGCGAGACGCTTTCATAACCCACACGCGCCGCCATGCTGCTCACGTCCAGCGCCTGGGTCAGCATCAATTGCCGCTCCTCCTGCAGGCGCAAGTGCTTCTGGTAGAGCAGGGGACTACTTGCGCGTCCAGGCCTCGGCAAGGCCATGATGTCGGCGTACAACGCGTCGTTCTGCCGGGGTCGGCCAGCTTGCTGCTCTCCGCTATGCGCGAACTGCCGTAGATGGCAACAAGACTGTCCGGTTATTTGGCCGCCTTGAATTCCTGGGCACAGCGCAGGTCACGGCTCAGCTACCTACCTGTTTCAGCAACCCTCACGATACCGGTGAAGGCGTCATCTGCCGGCACCGTCCTCAGTACCTCAGCTCCGTGCTCTTGCCCCAGAACACCCGGTAGGCATACACCGTGTAGCCGATGATCACCGGCAACACCACGGCCACGCCGTAGAAGATCACCAGCAGCGCCTCGGGCGAACTCGCGGCCTGCCAGATCGTGAGCCTGTCCACCACCAGCCAGGGAAACAGGCTGTAGCCCAGGCCATAAAAGGCCAGCAGGAAGATGCCCACCGTGCTGGCAAAGGGCACGGCCACACCGTACTGATTGCCCTGCTGCAGGCGCAGGGGCAGTCGCCTGAGGCTGCGCGCGATCACCACGAAGAGGGCCGCGGTCACGGCCGGGATCGGCAGCAACAGCACCACGTTCGGAAAGCTGAACCACTTGTCGAAGATGCGTTCGCTGACCCAGGGCGTGGCCAGCGAAATCGCGGCAATGCCCGCCGCGGTCAGCCACAGGCTGCCCTGCGCCCAGCGCACGGCCTTGAGCTGCAGCACGCCCTCGGTCTTCATGATGAGCCAGCCCGCCCCCAGCAGGCAGTAGGCCGCCATCAGGCACAGGCCGATCAACGCCGAAAACACGCGGCTGCCCCAGTCGGTGGCAAAACCGGTGACCAGGCCGCCCAGCATGAAACCCTGCGACCAGGACGCCAGCGTGGAGCCTGCATAAAACGCCCGGTCCCACAGGTGCTTGTGCTCGGCGCGCGCCTTCACGCGGAAGTCAAAGGCCACGCCGCGCAACGTCAGCCCCACCAGCATCAGCGCCACCGGCAGGTACAGCGCCCCCAGAATCACCCCGTGCGCCATCGGAAACGCCACCAGCAGCACGCCCACGCCCAGCACCAGCCAGGTCTCGTTGGCATCCCAGAAGGGGCCGATGCTCGCGATCATGGTGTCCTTCTGCGCCTCGTCATCGGCGCGTCGCAGCAGCACCCCCACACCCAGGTCGTAGCCGTCCAGGATCACATAGGCCAGCATGGCCAGGGCCATCACCAGTGCAAACACCAGGGGCAACCAGCCCGCGGGCTGGCTCAGGTCCGGCAGGCTCAGCACAACATTCGTGGCATCAAGCATGGCTCACCTCCATCTCGGTCTTGGCGGCCTTGCGCGCCAGATGAAACACCACGCTGACATAGGCCGCCAGCAGCGCGGCATACAGAACAAGGTACATCACCAGTGTGAAAGCGATGTTCTGGGCCGGAACCTGCGAAGCGGCCTGCGCCGCGCGCAGCACGCCGTACACCAGCCAGGGCTGGCGCCCGATCTCGGTCACGTACCAACCCGCCAGCAGCGCCACCCAACCCGAGAAAGTCATACCCACCAGCACGCGCGCCAGCCAGGTCTGCAGGCCGCGCTTGCGCACCTGCCACACGCCCAGCCAGCTCACCGCCAGCATCAGCAGGCCCACCCCCACCATGGTGCGGAAAGCCCAGAACACCGGCGCCACAGGCGGATGCTCCTGGCCGAAATCCTTCAGGCCCTTGATCTCGCCGTCCCAGTCATGCGTCAGATAAAAAGACGCGAGCTTCGGGATAGCGACTTCATAGCGGTTGCTCTGCGTGGTCTGGTCAGGCAAGGCAAACAGCACGGCCGGCGCGCCCTTCTGCGTCTCCCAGAGACCCTCCATGGCGGCCAGCTTGGCGGGCTGGTGCTGCAGGGTGTTCAGGCCATGCATGTCTCCCACCACGATCTGCAGGGGAATCAGCAGCGCCGCGACATAGAGGCCGGTGCGCAGACTGGCCTGCACCGTCGCCCCCCTGTCGCCCTTGAGCCAGCGGTAGGCGCTCAAACCCGTCAGCAGGAAGGCCACCGTCAGGCCCGAGGCCAGAAGCATGTGTGTCATGCGGTAGGGGAAGGAGGGGTTGAAGATCACCTCCAGCCAGCTCGTCACATGCGCCTTGCCGTCGATCATCTCAAAGCCGGCCGGTGTGTGCATCCAGGAGTTGAGCGCCAGAATCCAGAAGGCCGAGGCCGTGGTGCCCGCGGCCACGAGGAAGGTGGCAATGGTGTGCACCCTTTCGCTCACGCGGCCGCGCCCGAAGAGCATGATGCCCAGCATCGTCGCCTCCAGGAAAAAAGCCGTCAGCACCTCATAGGCCAGCAGCGGCCCGGCCACATTGCCCACGGTGTTCATGAATCCCGGCCAGTTGGTGCCGAACTGGAAGCTCATGGTGATGCCGCTGACCACGCCCAGCGCGAACGAGAGCGCGAAGACCTTGGTCCAGAAGCGGTAGGCCGTGAGCCAGGTGTCGCTGCCGGTCTTGAGCCAGCGCCAGCGGAAGAACATCAGCACCCAGGCGAGGGCGATGTTGATCGTGGGGAAGAGGATGTGGAAGGAGATGTTGGCGGCGAACTGCATGCGCGCCAGGATCAGCGGGTCGAGGGCGTCGAGCATCGTTCAGCCCTCCCTGTCCGGCTTGGCGGCTTTCGGAATCCGGCCGGTGAACTCCAGCAGCTTCTGCACCTTCGAGCCCATCTTCATCAACTGGCCGAGGGTCTGCGAGTCCATGCGCTGCACGTCGTCGAACCAGCTGGTCATCAGCTCGATCAGGTCGTGCATGCCGCGCATGCGCTCCTGGGCCACCCGGTCTTCCTCGCAGGTGGGCGCCTCCAGCAAGGCATTGCGCAGCATGGACAAG
>JAGWTL010000005.1 GCA_028869035.1 Burkholderiales bacterium
TGACGCCGAATGTTGCGGGGTAAAGGCGGTTAGGGCATTTGCATGCGCATCAATTTTTTAGCTCTCCGAAGCCACGCCAGCCGCACCAATCTCCCCGTATTCCTTCCTGTTCACGCCATTGTCGGCGTGGGCCGCGCCAGCGTGGGCCGGTCGTCACCGGCCCGGGCGATGGCCAGCAGCTCGCGTTTGGTCTCGGTGATGTGCTCTTCCAGCAGCTGGACCACGGCCGGCACATCGCGCCGGCGGCAGGCCTCCAGGATGCGGTAGTGATCGGACTGCGGGCGTTCCTTGCCCGTGGCCTTGGACATCAGCACATGGGTGTAGCGGTCGGTGTTGAGGCAGAACTCCTCGATCAGGCGGCGCAGCCGGCGGTTGTTGGAGGCCGAACCCAGCGCCAGGTGGAAACGCCGGTTGTACTCGGCCCATTCCTGCACGGAATCTGCTTTGGAATAGGCCTCCAGGATCTTCTCCATGGTCTGGAAGTCCTGCTCGACCATATTGGGAACGGACAGCTTGGCCGCATGGCACTCCAGGGCGATGCGGATGTCCAGCATCTCGAAGATCTGGTCCATGCTCATGCCCGCCACCACCGCGCCACGGTTCAGGTGGTGCACCACCAGCCCCTCGGACTCCAGCTGGCGCAGCGCTTCACGCACCGGGATGCGGCTGGCCTTGAAGCGCTGGGCCAGGGCGTCCTGCTTGAGCGGCTGGCCCACGGGCAGGATGCCGCTGAGGATTTCATAACGCAGCTGGGTGCGGATGGTCTCGTGCAGAGCCTTTTGGGCGGGGGAGCTGGTCATGGCTTCGGGCTTTTTCTGAAAATGATTGGATACAGGATTGTCCATCTGAATCCGATATCTTATAATTGGATCCAATTTATGTATTTATGGATTAAATAAATGGAAGCCCTGAAATCCTTCAAGGCAGGCAATGAGTCCGTGCTGTCCTACCTGCCGGGATCGGCCGAGCGCATGGGCCTGGAGCAGGAGCTGGCGCGCCAGCACGCGCAGCGTGTTGATATTCCGCTGGTCATCGGCGGCAAGCGCATCTACACGGTGGAGCGCGAGCAGGTGGTCTGCCCGCATGAGCATCAGCATGTGCTGGCCACGCTGAACCAGGCCACGCGCCAGGAGGCGCAGCAGGCGATCGATTCGGCCGTGACTGCCCAGCGGGAATGGTCGTGCTGGACGCTGGAGGAGCGCTCGGCGGTGTTCCTGAAGGCTGCCGATCTGCTGGCCGGCCCCTGGCGTGCGCGGCTCAATGCCGCCACCATGCTGGGCCAGAGCAAGACGGTGCAGCAGGCCGAGATCGATTCGGCCTGCGAACTGATCGATTTCCTGCGCTTCAATGTGCAGTTCGCGCAGGAGCTGGTCAGGCAGCAGCCGCTGTCCAGCACGGGCGTGGCCAACCGCAGCGACTACCGGCCGCTGGAAGGTTTCGTCTACGCCATCACCCCCTTCAACTTCACGGCCATCGGGGGCAACTTGGCCACCGCACCCGTGCTCATGGGCAACACGGTGGTGTGGAAGCCCTCGGCCACGGCGGCGCTGAGCAACCACCTGGTGCTGCAGCTGCTTGAAGAGGCCGGCCTGCCGCCGGGCGTGATCAATTTCGTGCCGGGCGAGCCCGTGGGCGTGAGCGCGGCCGTGCTGGCCAGCCCGCATCTGGCGGGCATCCACTTCACCGGCTCCACGGCCGTGTTCGACCGCCTGTGGTTGCAGACCGCACAGAACCTTTCCAAATACCGCTCCTACCCGCGCCTGGTGGGTGAGACCGGCGGCAAGGACTTTGTGCTCGCGCACGCCTCGGCCGATGTGGACGCACTGGCCGTGGGCCTGCTGCGCGGCGCCTTCGAGTACCAGGGTCAGAAATGCAGCGCGGCTTCGCGCGCCTACATTGCTGCTTCGCTCTGGCTACGCGTGAAGGCGCGCCTGCTGGAGATGCTGGCCACGGCGCGCATGGGCGATGTGCGCGACTTCCGGACCTTCATGGGTGCGGTCATCGACAGGAAGGCCTATGAGCGCATCAAGGCGTATATCGACGCGGCGCAGGTCGACCCGGGCTGCAAGGTGATCGCGGGCGGTGGCTGCGATGACAAGGTGGGCTACTTTGTCACGCCCACGGTGATCGAGGTAGGCAACCCGGCGCACGCGCTGATGTGCGAGGAAATCTTCGGCCCCGTGCTGACGGTCTGCGTCTACGGGGACGGCCTATGGGATGACGTCCTGCAGCGCGTGGACCAGACCAGCCCTTATGCGCTGACCGGTGCGGTCTTTGCGCAGGACCGCGCGGTGATCCAGCAGGCCATGGAGGTGCTGCGCTTTGCTGCCGGCAACTTCTACATCAACGACAAGCCGACCGGGGCCGTGGTGGGACAGCAGCCCTTCGGTGGCGCGCGGCGCAGCGGCACCAACGACAAGGCGGGCTCGGCGCTGAACCTGATGCGATGGGTGTCGCCGCGGACCGTGAAAGAGACCCGTGCGCCGCCCAAAGACTACACCTACGCGCACATGCAATAGCGGGACTGTGCGGGCTGGCCTTGAAATGGATCCAGGAATAAAGTGGCGTGCCCGCCTTGCGGCGTACGTCCTCATCGCATGCATCCACAGGAGCCGACCATGAGCAGCAGCCCGAACGCCCTCCCTTCCTACCTGAACCCCGACGATCTCGGGCCTTGGGCCACCTATCTGGAGCAGGTTGACCGCGTGCTGCCGCACCTGGGCCGGCTCAGCGTCTGGGCCGACACCCTGCGCCGGCCCAAGCGCGCGCTCATCGTCGATGTGCCCATCCACATGGACGACGGCACGGTGCATCATTTCGAGGGTTACCGCGTGCAGCACAACGTCTCGCGCGGGCCTGGCAAGGGCGGGGTGCGTTACCACCCGGGCGTGACCCTGTCCGAAGTGATGGCCCTGGCCGGCTGGATGACGGTGAAAAATGCCGCGCTCAACCTTCCCTATGGCGGCGCCAAGGGCGGCATCCGTGTGGATCCCGGGCAGCTGTCGCTGAGCGAGCTGGAGCGCATCACGCGGCGTTACACCAGCGAGATCGGCATCATCATCGGGCCCGACCGCGACATCCCCGCACCCGACGTGAACACCAACGAGCGGGTCATGGCCTGGATGATGGACACCTACTCGATGAATGTGGGTGCGACCTCGCCCGGCGTGGTCACCGGCAAGCCGCTGACTCTGGGTGGCAGCCTGGGCCGGCGCGATGCCACGGGGCGCGGCTGTTTCGTGGTCGCGCGCGAGGCCATGCGGCGCCTGGGCATGGAGCTGAAGGGCGCACGCGTGGCGCTGCAGGGTTTCGGCAATGTGGGCAATGCCGCGGCACGGGTGTTTCACGACCACGGCGCGCGCATCGTGGCCATCCAGGACGTGGCCGGCACCATCTACAACCCGGCGGGCATCGACCCCCATGCGCTGGGCAAGTTTCTGGCCGCAGGCAGGGGCACGCTGCTGGATTTCCCGGGCATTGAATCCATCGATCCCGCGAAGTTCTGGGAGGTGGCGTGCGAGATTCTGCTGCCGGCCGCGCTGGAAAACCAGATCACGGCCGAGAACGCCGGGCGCATCCGCGCCAGGCTCATCGTCGAAGGCGCCAACGGGCCGACCACACCGCAGGCCGAGGACATTCTGCTGGCGCACGGCGCCATCATCCTGCCCGATGTGCTGGCCAATGCCGGTGGCGTGACGGTGAGTTATTTCGAGTGGGTGCAGAACGCCTCGTCCTTCTTCTGGACCGAGGCCGACATCAACGCGCGCCTGGACCGCGCGCTCAGCGAGGCCTTCCGCGCCATCTGGGACCTGGCCCAGGAGCGCAAACTGCCATTGCGCACGGCGGCCTTCGTGATCGCCTGCACACGGGTGCTGGAAGCCCGCGAGCTGCGCGGCCTCTACCCCTGACGCAATTGCGTCTGCACGTGTTGCAGCAGGCCCGTGCAGGCATCTTCCACCAGGTCCAGCACCTCCTCGAAGCCTTGTGCCCCCTCGTAATAGGGGTCGGGCACCACTTGCGCCTTGTGCTGCTGACAAAACTCGGTGAAGCGGCGCAGCTTGTGCAGTTGGCCGGGCAGGCAGAGTTCGCGTGCGTGCCTGAAGTTTTCATGGTCCATGACCAGGACGAGGTCGTGCTGCTCGAAATCCCGCGGCAGCAGTTGCCGAGCCCGCAGGTCCGACAGGTCGTAGCCACGTTGGGCCGCATGCTCCTGGGAGCGCTCGTCGGGCGGGCGGCCGGCGTGGTAGCCGTGCGTGCCGGCCGAATCGACCCGCACCCGGTCTGCCAGGCCGCCTTCGACCAGCCGGTGGCGGAACACGCCGTGTGCGGTCGGGCTGCGGCAGATATTGCCCATGCAGACGAAAAGGACGGCGTAGGCTTTCATGTGGCCTCGTCCTTCTTGAGCTGCAGCGCGGCCTCGTACAGGGTGTTGCGCGGGCTGCCCGTGATCTCTGCCGCCAGGCGCACGGCCGTCTTGAGCGGCAGCTCGGCCAGCAGGAGGGTGAGCACGCGCAGGTCGGGGCCGCTCTCGCCCCCCTGCGCCTGCAAGGGGTGGAGCACCAGCACGAATTCACCGCGTTCGCGCTTCTCGTCGGCTGCCAGCCAGGCCCCCAGTTCCGCGGCAGGCAGGGTGACCAGCTGCTCGAACTGTTTGGTCAGCTCACGTGCAACCGTCAGGGGGCGCGTGCCCAGCGCCGCCAGCGCACCGGCCAGGGCGCCCATGCGGTGCGGAGCCTCCAGCAGCACCACGGCCCGTGGCTCGCCGGCCAGGGCCTGAACGGCGACTGTGCGCTCACCGGCCTTGGCGGGCAGGAAACCGGCGAAGACAAAGGCGCCGGCCTCATCGACCACCCCCGCCACACTGAGCGCGGCAGTGATGCTGCTGGCGCCGGGCAGGGGGACGATGGGCAGGCCGGCGGCGCGCACCGCGGCTACCAGGCGTGCCCCGGGGTCGCTGATGGCGGGGGTGCCGGCGTCGCTGACATAGGCCAGGCGCTGGCCGGCCTGCAGCCGGGCGACGACCTGCTGCGCGGCCTCGGCCTCGTTGTGCTGGTGCAGGGCGATCAGGGCGGCCGAGGGGCGCTCGATGCCATAGGCGCGCAGCAGGCTCTGGGTGTGGCGGGTGTCCTCGCAGGCCAGGGCGTCGACCCGTTGCAACACATGCAGGGCGCGCAGCGTGATGTCGGCCAGATTGCCGATGGGGGTGGCCACCACATAAAGCGCGCCCTGCGGATAATGCTGGGCAGCGGCCGCGTCATGCGCGGCGGTCAGGGCGGAGGCGTAAGTAGCGTTCAATGGTGTTCCCCAAGTGGCTGGCAGCAGCCGGCAAACCCAGCACGCGGCAGGCCGGTGAGGTCGCCGAGGCGCAGGCCCTGCGGCATCTGCAGGCGGCCGGCCTGCGTCTGCTGGAACGCAATTATCGGACGCCCGGACGCGGCGGCGGCGAGATCGACCTGATCATGCGTGCGGCCGACGGCACCCTGGTCTTCGTGGAGGTGCGCCAGCGGGCCGGGGGGCAGCACGGCGGCGCGGCGGCCAGCGTTGGCGCCACCAAGCAGCGCCGCATCGTGCTGGCAGCGCGTTTTTACCTGCAGCGCTGGCAGGTGCCGCCACCCTGCCGGTTCGACGTGGTGGCCCTGGACGGTGAGGCCCTGCAGTGGCTGCCGGCGGCCTTCGACGCGGGCTGAAAGGCCGTGGCCCCGGAAATGCCGGGGATGGCGGGTGGCGGTTATCATAGACACCATGCTTGAGCAACGCATTGAACAACACTTCATCGACAGCGCCGACCTGAAATACCAGGCCGCGCAGGTCCTGAGCAAACCTATCGCGGCGGCTGTGCAAGCCGTGCTGGCCTGCGTCACCAACGGCGGCAAGGTGCTGGTTTGCGGCAACGGCGGTTCGGCCGCCGACGCCCAGCATTTCGCGGCCGAGTTTGTCGGCCGCTTCGAACGCGAGCGACCCGAACTCGCCGCCATCGCGCTGACCACCGACAGCTCCATCCTGACGGCGATCGCCAACGACTACGATTTCAATGTGATCTTCTCGCGCCAGGTGCGCGCCCTGGGCCAGCCCGGCGACGTGCTGCTGGCCATCTCGACCAGCGGCAACTCGGCCAATGTGCTGGCCGCCATCGATGCCGCGCACGAGCGTGAGATGGTGGTGGTCGGCCTGAGCGGGCGCAACGGCGGCAAGATGGCCAGCGCCCTGCGCGAGACCGACGTGCACATCATCGTGCCGCACGATCGCACGGCGCGCATCCAGGAAGTCCATCTTTTGACGCTGCACTGCATCTGCGATGCGGTCGATCACCAACTGCTCGGAGAACAGGAAAACAAGTCATGACGCATGAAGTCCGCCGCCTCGCCCTGGTCCTGCTGCTGTCACTGCTGACGGTAGCCGGCCTGGGTGCCTGCGCCCCCCTGCTGGTGGGCGGCGCCGTCATGACGGGTCTGACGGCGGCCGATCGCCGTACCGCGGGCTCGCAGCTCGAGGACGAGCGCATCGAGTCGCGTGGCGCAGCCCGCCTGCGCGAGCACCTGGGCGAACGCGTGCACATCAACATCACCAGCTACAACCGTCAGGTGCTGCTGACCGGCGAAGTGCCCAACGAGCAGGACAAGCAGCTGGCCGAGCAGGTGGTCTCCCGCATCGAGAACGTGCGTTCCATCGTCAACGAACTGGCCGTGCTGGGTCAATCCACGCTGACGCAGCGCTCTTCGGACGCGCTGGTCACCGGCCGCGTCAAGTCCAACCTGATCGACGCCAAGGACATCAGTGCCAGCGCCTTCAAGGTGGTGACCGAGCGCGGTGTGGTCTTCCTGCTGGGGCGCGTGACCGCACGCGAGGCGGACCGGGCCACCGATCTGGCGCGTCGTAGCAGCGGCGTGCAGAAGGTCGTGCGCCTGTTCGAGATCATCACCGAGGAAGACCTGCTGGAAATGCAGTCCCAGCCCGCCAACTCTGGCGGGCCGTCACCCTCATCGGCCAGCGGCCGGGCCCTGTAGGTCCGGCCGGTCTGCAAAGGACCGGCGGTTTTACCTGCGCAGGCGGCGCACCAGGCTGGACGTGTCCCAGCGCCCGCCGCCCATCTCCTGCACATCCGCGTAGAACTGGTCCACCAGGGCCGTGATCGGCATGCGCGCGCCGTTGCGGCGCGCTTCGTCGAGCACCAGGCCCAGGTCCTTGCGCATCCAGTCCACGGCAAAACCGAAGTCGAACTGGTCGGCCGCCATGGTCTTGCCGCGGTTGTCCATCTGCCAGCTCTGCGCCGCGCCCTTGCCGATGACCTCCAGCACGAGGTTCATGTCCAGACCGGACTGTTGGCCGAAAGCCACGGCCTCGGCCAGGCCCTGGATCACGCCGATACAGCAGACCTGGTTGACCATCTTGGCCAGCTGGCCGGCCCCGCTGTCGCCGATGCGTGTGAAGGCGCGCGCATAGGCCATCGCGGCCGGCCTGGCCGCCTCGAAGGCCGCCGCATCGCCGCCGCACATGACGGTCAGCATGCCGTTCTGCGCGCCGGCCTGGCCGCCCGAGACCGGGGCATCGACGAAATGCAGGCCGCGCTCGCGGGCCAGGGCATGGAGCTCGCGCGCGACCTCGGCCGAGGCCGTGGTGTGGTCGGTGAAAACCGCGCCGGCCTTCATGCCGGCATACGCCCCATCCGGCCCCAGCACCACGCTGCGCAGATCGGCGTCATTGCCCACGCAGGCGTAGACGATGTCAGCCCCTGAGGCGGCCTCGCGCGGCGTTGCGGCCGCTGCACCGCCGAACTCCCGCACCCAGGCCTGCGCCTTGGTCGGCGTACGGTTGTAGACGGTCACCTGATGTCCGGCCTGGGCCAGATGCCCGGCCATCGGAAAACCCATGACACCCAGGCCGAGGAAAGCGACTTTGCGGCTGGGCGTGGTTTCGTAGCTTTTGGGGTTGAGGCTGGGCATGGGGCGCTCCTGAAAAAGAAAGTGGTCTGATGCGCGACGCACCAGACCACGGGACAGGCTGAAACAGGCCTCAGACGATGGCGAGGTTTTCTGTGCCGGCGGCGAGGTCCTGCGACTTGCCGCGCTGGCTGTTGAGCTTGATCTGCAGGCGCAGATCGTTGAGCGAATCAGCGTTGCGCAGCGCGTCTTCGTAGGTGATCTGATTGCCTTCGTAAAGATCGAAGAGAGCCTGGTCGAAGGTCTGCATGCCGATGTTGCGGCTCTTTTTCATGATCTCCTTGACCTCCGAGACTTCGCCCTTGAAGATCAGGTCGGAAATCAGCGGGGAGTTGAGCATGACCTCCACGGCCGCGACCCGGCCCTTGCTGTCCTGTTTGGGGATCAGGCGCTGCGAGACCAGGGCGCGCAGGTTGAGCGACAGGTCCATCAGCAGTTGCGGGCGTCGTTCTTCGGGGAAGAAGTTGATGATGCGGTCCAGGGCCTGGTTGGCGCTGTTGGCGTGCAGGGTGGCCAGGCAGAGGTGGCCGGTTTCAGCGAAGGCCACGGCGTGTTCCATGGTCTCGCGGTCGCGGATCTCGCCCATCAGGATCACGTCGGGTGCCTGGCGCAGCGTGTTCTTGAGCGCGATTTCCCAGCTGTCGGTGTCCAGGCCCACTTCGCGCTGCGTGACCACGCAGTTCTTGTGGGGGTGCACGAACTCCACCGGATCTTCGATGGTGATGATGTGACCCTGGGAATTCTCGTTGCGCCAGTCCACCATGGCGGCCAGCGCGGTGGATTTACCCGAGCCGGTGGCGCCCACCATGATGCACAGGCCGCGCTTGGCCATGGTCACTTCCTTGAGCACCTGCGGCAGGCCCAGAGTGTCAATGGTCGGGAGTACGGCCGGAATGACCCGCAGCACCAGGCCGACCTTGCCCTGCTGGATGAAGGCGTTGGCGCGGAAGCGCCCGACGCCGGGCGGCGAGATCGCGAAGTTGCACTCCTTGGTGCGTTCGAATTCGGCAATCTGCTTGTCGTTCATGACCGAACGCGCCAGCGCCATGGTGTGCGTTGAGCTCAGGGGCTGGGGCGAGACCTTGGTGATCTTGCCGTCCACCTTGATGGCGGGCGGAAAGTCAGCGGTGATGAAGAGGTCGCTGCCGCTGCGGCTGATCATCAGCCGCAGCAGGTCGTTGATAAATTTGGTCGCCTGGTCACGCTCCATGAAAGCACCTCCTTCCTGGTGCGTCCCGCCTCAGCGGCGAGACGCGTGGATTGCTCGTACTCCCGCCGCTTCAGCCGGGGAAGTTCTCCGGGATCTTGGCCTTGCCGCGGGCCTCGGCAGCGCTGATGACGTTGCGCTTGACCAGGTCGGTCAGGTTCTGGTCCAGCGTCTGCATGCCCGCACTGTTGCCGGTCTGGATGCTGGAATACATCTGCGCCACCTTGGCCTCGCGGATCAGGTTGCGGATGGCTGGCGTGCCCAGCATGATCTCGTGCGCCGCCACGCGGCCGGCGCCGTCCTTGGTCTTGCACAGGGTCTGCGAGATCACGGCCTGCAGCGACTCGGACAGCATGGCGCGGACCATTTCCTTTTCCTCGGCCGGGAACACGTCGATGATCCGGTCGATGGTCTTGGCGGCGCTGGAGGTGTGCAGGGTGCCGAAGACCAGGTGGCCGGTTTCGGCCGCCGTCATGGCCAGGCGGATCGTCTCCAGGTCGCGCATTTCGCCCACCAGGATGGCGTCCGGGTCTTCGCGCAGCGCGGACTTGAGGGCGGCGGCAAAACTCAGGGTGTGCGGGCCGACCTCGCGCTGGTTGATCAGGCACTTCTTGGATTCGTGCACGAACTCGATCGGATCTTCCACCGTGAGAATATGGCCGAACTCGGTTTCGTTCAGGTAGTTGACCATGGCCGCCAGCGTGGTGGACTTGCCCGAACCCGTGGGGCCGGTCACCAGCACCAGGCCGCGCGGCCTGAGCGCCAGGTCGCCGAAGATCTTGGGCGCGTTGAGCTGCTCCAGGGTCAGGATCTTGCTCGGGATGGTACGGAACACGGCGCCGGCGCCGCGGTTGTGGTTGAAGGCATTGACGCGGAAGCGCGCCAGGCCGTCGATCTCGAAGGAGAAGTCGACCTCCAGGAACTCCTCGAAGTTCTTGCGCTGGGTGTCGTTCATGATGTCGTACACCATGGCATGCACTTCCTTGTGCCCCAGGGCGTCGACGTTGATGCGGCGCACGTCGCCGTGCACGCGGATCATGGGCGGCAGGCCGGCGGAGAGGTGCAGGTCGGAGGCCTTGTTCTTGACGCTGAATGCCAGCAGTTGGGTAATGTCCACGTGTCCCTCTATCCTTTGGGTCGTCTTTTGCTACGCTTGCACAACAATTATGACCGTGATTGCCGCCCAGCTCCAAGCCGTTCATGCCCGCATCGTGGCCGCGTGTCATGCGGCAGGTCGCGACCCGGCGGAGGTCCGCCTGCTGGCGGTTTCCAAGACCTTCGGCCCCGAAGCTGTGCGCGCGGCTCATGCGGCCGGCCAGACGGCCTTTGGCGAGAACTACATCCACGAGGCCGTGGACAAGATGGCGGCGCTGGCCGGTCTGCCCCTGCAGTGGCACTGCATCGGCCCGGTTCAGAGCAACAAGACGCGCCTGGTGGCCGGGCATTTCGCCTGGGCCCAGACGGTGGATCGGCTCAAGATTGCGCAGCGGCTCAGCGAGCAGCGCCCCGCAGGCCTGCCGCCCTTGCAGGTCTGCCTCCAGGTCAATGTCGACGGCGGCGCCACCAAGTCCGGCGTGGCGCCGGCCGATGTGCTGGCGCTGGCGCGTGCGGTGGCCGTGCTGCCGCGCCTGCAGCTGCGCGGCCTGATGTGCATCCCCGAGCCGCAGCCGGACTTCGAGGCCATGAAGGCCGTTTTCCTGCGGACCCACGAGATTTATGAGGATCTGCGTAGTGCGGGCCTGGCGCTCGACACCCTGTCCATGGGCATGACAGCCGACCTGGAGGCTGCCATCCACGCCGGCAGCACCCTGGTGCGGGTGGGCACGGCCATCTTCGGCGGCCGGCCGGCAAGGGACCATAACGTGGAATAAGTCACGGCTTTGCAAGCCGGCGAGGTATGGAGGGTTGACCCGCTGGGCAGGGGTGTACTTGTTACATAAAATTACAGACAGGCCCATCATGTACCCCAAGCTTGCCGCCCAGGCTCCCTGCAGACTGTCCGGAATGACCATCATCGAGCTTTTGCTCGTGCTGGCCATGATCGGCGTGCTGGCGGCCCTGGCCCTGCCCAAGTACCAGAGTTACCAGGAACGGATCAGGCAGACCCAGGCCAGCCAGGACATCATGGTTCTGCAGGCCCTGGTCCAGAACCATCGCCTCAACAGCGGCAGCTATCCGGCGACGCTGGCCGAGGTCGGCAACGCCGACCGGCTGGACCCCTGGGGCCGTCCCTACGTCTATCAGGAACTGGCCAGCGTCCAGGGCCATGGCAAGGCGCGCAAGGACCGCAAGCTCAACCCGCTCAACTCGGATTTCGATCTGTACAGCGTGGGCAAGGACGGCGACTCGAAGACCCAGTTGACCAACAAGGTGAGCCTGGACGACATCGTCCGTGCCAATGACGGCGCGTTCATCGGCCTGGCGGCCGATTACACGGACTGACGGAAATCTGGCGCCCGCCATGCTGCCCCTGCTGAAGCTCCCCATACAAGGCCTGTTCCTGCGCAGCCAGGTGGCCCGGCGGGTGTTTCTGCTCTTCCTGCTCTCGGCCCTGGTGCCGGCCCTGCTGCTGGCGGGGCTCGCCTACAGCCATATGCGCACCCTGGACCGGGAGCATGTGCAGCGCCAGCTCGCCCTCGAGGGCGGCAATTTCGCCAGTGGCCTGTACGAGCGGCTGCTGGGTGCGCACTTCATGCTGAGCGTGCAGGCGGCCGGCCTGCGCCAGGGACTTCCCGTGCTCCAGGTTGATTCGGAACTGACGCGCAAGGTGTTCCGGCGCATCGACACGCCTGCGCAGGCGCAGGCGCAGGCGCAGGCGCAGGCGCCGGCGGCAGGCGCCGAAACTTCCACACCGGACCCCCTGCTGCGGGAGCCGCAGCGGCAGGCCCATCTGGCGCGCGGCGAGAGCGTGCTGCTGGTGCGCCGCGACGCCAGCCCTGCCCGCCTCGAACTGGTGACCGCCATCGATCCGGCGCAGGCGGCAGCGGGCCTGCTGCGGGCCGAACTGGCGCCCGCGCATGTGTGGGGCGATTCGGAAGAACTGGCCTTCGGGACCCAGGCCTGCGTGCTCGATGCCAAAGGGCAGGTCCTGTACTGTTCCGACCCGCAGCTCGCGACGGTCGCTGCCGAGGCCGTGGCGCGAGGCCTGGAGCAGGCGATCAGCCAAAGCGGCGAGTGGCAGTACCACATCCGCAGCCTCTTCCTGCGGGCCCGTTTTGCAGAGGACGACTGGGCCGTCGTCACCCTGCGCCCTCGCGGGCCCAGTGATGCCGGCCTGAGCCGCCTGGCTTATGTCTTCCTGGGCATCGTGGTGCTGACCCTGCTGCTGGTGGCCCTGCTCAGCGGGGTGCAGCTGCGGCGCACGCTGGTGCCGCTGGAGCGGCTGATCGAGGGCACGCGGCGTATCGCGCGCGAGCAGTTCAACCAGCCGGTCGTGGTGAGCCGTGACGACGAGTTCGGCCAGCTGGCCCATGCGCTCAACCGGATGGCCGCGCGGCTCGGCCGGCAGATCGGTACGCTGCGCGCCCTGGGGGAGATCGACCAGGACATTCTTTCGCGCGTGGACATGGAGCGCGTCATCACCCGGGTGCAGGAGCGCCTGCACGAGCTCTGGCCGAACGCCGTGACCAGCATGGTGGTGTTCGACCAGCAGGCCGCCGACTTCGGCATCGTGCACCTCCACGCCGGCGAGCAGGAGATGACGTCCAAGATGCCCAGCAAGCTGGAGCCCTGGCTGCTGGAGCAGCTGGTGCGCGATTACGACGGCATGTGGTTCGACGTCGGCGGTGGTGATTTGCCGGATTTCCTGTCCATGGTGGCCGATGCCGGTGCACGGCGCATCCTCGTGCTGCCCATCTTCTGGCGCGAGCAGATCAGCGGCCTGCTGGCCATCGGCCTGATGGAATCGCGCGAGTTCAGCAACGAGCTGGTGCAGCAGGCGCGCGATCTGGTCAACCGCATCGGCGTGGCCCTGGCGGCCCATGCCCGCGACGAGCAGCTCAAGTTCCGCGCCTACCACGATGCGCTCACCGGCCTGCCCAATCGTCCGCTGCTGGTCGAACGCCTGAACCAGGAGATGGCGCACACGCGCCGCAACGGCAAACAACTGGCCGTGCTGTTCATCGACCTGGACCGTTTCAAGAAAATCAACGACAGCCTGGGTCACGACGGCGGCGACCGGCTGCTGTGCCAGGTGGCAGAACGCCTGAGCTCCTGCACGCGCGAAGGCGACACGGTGGCCAGACTCGGGGGCGACGAATTTGTCGTGCTGCTGCCCGGCCTGGGCAACACCCAGCAGGCCGCGCGCCTGGCCGGTGAGATGCTGGGGCTGATGGCCGAACCTTTTTTGATCGGCGGCGGCGGCAACTACATCAGCGCAAGCATCGGCGTGGCCATCTTCCCGGACGATGGCAGCCTGGCGAGCGAACTGCTCAAGAAAGCCGACATGGCCATGTACCGGGCCAAGGCCACGGGGCGTGGCCGCATCATCTTCTTCGAAGAAAGCATGAACCTCGCGCAGCAGGAGCAGTCTGTGCTGGAGCGCGAGTTGCGACTGGCCATCGCGCGCGACCAGCTCTCCTTGCGCTACCAGCCGCGCGTGCGCCTGGCCGATGGCAAGTTCTCGGGGGCCGAGGCGCTGCTGCGCTGGCATCACCCCGAACTGGGCTGGGTCCCGCCGGAGAAATTCATCCCGCTGGCTGAAGAGGCCGGGCTGATCGACGAATTGGGTGGCTGGGTGCTGCGCCAGGCCTGCGAGCAACTGGGGCGTTGGCAGTCGGCCGGCTATCGCACCACCATCTCTGTCAATGTCTCGGGCCGCCAGCTCAAGTCCGGACGTCTGGTTCAGCAGGTCCAGCAGGCGCTGGATGCCAGCCAGGTGACGCCGGCGGCGCTCGAACTCGAGGTGACCGAAAGCACGCTGATCGACAACATCGAGCAGGTGAGCGAGCAGCTCGGCCAGATCAAGCAGACCGGGGTGCTCATCGCGCTGGACGATTTCGGCACGGGTTACTCCTCGCTGAGTTATCTGCAGCGCCTGCCCATCGACATTCTGAAGATCGACCGCTCGTTCACGCGCGAGCTCGGCCGCGACGATGGAGCCGGCAGCATTGTGCATTCCATCATCGCGCTCGCGCATGCCCTGGGCAAGACGGTGGTCGCCGAGGGCGTAGAACACGAGCAGCAGGTCGAGCTGCTGCGCGTCTGGCAATGCGAACAGGCCCAGGGCCATTATTACAGCGCGCCCATCACGGCCGACGAACTGGAAGACCTGCTGACGCCTTCACGCCCAGCCGAGATATTCTGAAGGGGGAACCCCCTGCGGGAGACCGCCATGTTCCATGACCGACTCGATGCCGCCGGCCAGCTGGCCGAACGACTGGCGGCCTGCCAGGGCCGGCAGCCGCTGGTGCTGGCCATACCGCGCGGCGCCGTGCCCATGGCCCGGCGCATCGCCGAACGCCTGGGGGGCGACTTCGATGTGGTGCTGGTGCACAAGCTGTGCGCGCCCACCCAGCCCGAACTGGCCGTCGGTTCCATCGACGAGCACGGGTGGACCTACATCGCGCCCTTCGCTGCATCGGCGGGGGCGGACGCCGCCTACCTGGCCGAGGAACAAGGCCGGCAACTGCAAACGCTGCGCCGGCGGCGCGCCCTGTACACGCCTGTCCGCGCCCCGCTGGCCCCGGCCGGCCGGACCGTGATCGTCGTCGATGATGGCCTGGCCACGGGGGCCACCATGGTGGCTGCGCTGCACACCCTGCGCGAGCAGCAACCCGCCAGGCTGCTGTGCGCGGCGCCGGTGGCCTCGCCCGAGGCCTTGCGCAAGATCCGGCCGCTGGCGGACGAGGTGGTGTGCCTGCTGGCGCCCCCGGGCTTCCAGGCTGTGGGCCAGTTCTACCGCAACTTTCCGCAGATCGAGGACGAGGAGGTGATCGCCCTGCTGCGGGGCTGAGCGTCATCAGGCATGTTTTCCATATTCATGACACCTTGCCGTTCAGGCTCAGGGCGAACGGGTGCTCCTCATGAGCCATGAAAGTTTCAGCAGGTCCAGTGCCGCGCGAACCAGGCGGCGGCCTGCCGCGCTACGTCCTCCAGTGCGCCGGGCTCTTCGAAGAGGTGGGTGGCGTCGGGAATCACGGAGAGTTTTTTCTCGCAGGACAGTTTCGCGCAGGCCTCGCGGTTGAGTTGCAGGATCTCGCCATCGGCGCCGCCCACCAGCAGCAGGGTGGGTGCGCGCACCTTGGCCAGCGCATGGGGGCCGGCCAGATCCGCTCGGCCGCCGCGTGAAACCACGGCCTGCACGTCCTCGCCGAGAGCCGCCGCGGCCTGCAGCGCGGCGGCTGCGCCGGTGCTGGCGCCGAAAAAGGCGATGGGCAGGTGGCGGCTGGCCGGTGTGTGCAGGCGCACGAAACGCGTGGCCACCAGCAGGCGGTGTGTCAGCAAGGGGATGTCGAAACGCGTGCGGTAGTCCAGCTCCTCGCCCAGCGTCAGCAGGTCCAGCAACAGCGTGCCGCTGCCCTGCGTGTGCAGCGCACGGGCCACATGGCTGTTGCGCGGGCTGTGGCGGCTGCTGTCGCTGCCATGGGCGAACAGCACCAGGCCGCGCGCATCGGCCGGCAGATCCAGCAGGCCTTCGATGTGCACGTCATCGACCGGGATGCGCAGCAGTTCTTGGGACATGGTCACCTGGCGCCTCGGGCGTACGGTACTGCGTGTCGAGCGACACGTCAACGTCGGTCCCTGGGCGGGGCGGGTCGGAGCGCATGGACAAAAATTCGCCTCGATGCACAATGCCCCCTATGAATTCAACAACTTTCGAGGAGATGTGATGCAACCCGCACAAGGCCTCATGGCTCGCTGGCTCAACCTGAGCCTGTCGATCCGGCTGGCGATCGGTATCTTTGTGATCATCAGCCTGATATTCCTGATTTTTGTCATGGCCATCAGTTATTCGACGATGCGTTCCTTCGAGCGGCGTGGGGTCGCGGATCTGAACATCCAGACCCGGCTCATCGCGGACCTCATCGACGCCTCGGACAAGGATCTGCGCGTGCGCGCGGCCGCGCTGGCCCAGGCTTTCCAGGCCCGTCTCAAGGGGCAGTTCGAGCTCGATCCCGCGATCACCGAGGTCAACGGCAAACCCGCGCCCACGCTCAAGCTGGACGGGCGGGTGCTCAACATGAACTTCGAGACGGCCGACGGTTTCACGTCGGGCACCGGGGCCGTGGCCACGGTCTTTGCCAAGACCGGCCAGGATTTCATCCGCATCACGACCTCGCTCAAGAACGACAAGGGCGAGCGCGCCATCGGCACCCTGCTGGACCAGGCCCATCCCGGCTACAAGGCCACGCTGGAGGGCAAGACCTACGCCGGGCCGGCCGTGCTGTTCGGCAAGCCCTATATCACCCAGTACGACCCGATCCGCAACGCGCAGGGCCAGGTCATCGGTCTGTCCTTCATCGGGCTGGACTACAGCGATTACCTGAACCAGCTCAAGACCACCATCCGCCGCCTCAAGATCGGCGAAACCGGCTACTTCTACGTCATGGATTCGCGGCCCGGCCCCAGCTACGGTCGTTTCATCATCCACCCGGCCTCCGAAGGCAAGATCCTGCTCGACAGCAAGGACGCCAGCGGGCGCGAATTTCTCAAGGAAATCCTGGAGCGCAAGAACGGTGTCATCCACTACCCCTGGCTTGACAAGGAGCGGGGCGAGACGCAGGCGCGCGACAAGGTTGCGGCCTTTGTCCACTTCCCGGGCTGGGAGTGGGTCATCGCCGGGGGCACTTATGTCGAGGAGTTCACCGCCGATGTACGCAGCCAGCGCCTGCTTTATGCGCTCATGGGCGTGGCCATGGTGTTGCTGATCTCGGGCGCGCTTTATGTCCTGATCCGGCGCACCGTCATCCGGCCCCTGGGGCAGGCGAAGGCCATCGCCGACGCTCTGGCCGGGGGCGACCTGACCGTGCGCGTGGACAACACGCGGGGGGACGAGTTGGGTCAGCTCATGAGTTCGATGAACCGCGTTGGCAGCGGCCTGGCCGAGGTGGTGCAGACCGTGCGCCAGGGCAGCGAGGGCGTGGCCACGGCCAGCGCCGAGATCGCCCAGGGCAACACCGATCTTTCGTCGCGCACCGAAAGTCAGGCCAGCGCACTCGAACAGACGGCGGCTTCCATGGAGCAACTCGGTTCCACAGTGCGCCAGAACGCCGACAACGCACGCCAGGCCAACCAGCTGGCCCAGCACGCCAGCACCGTGGCGGTGCAGGGCGGTGAGGTGGTGGCCCAGGTGGTCGACACCATGAAGGGCATCAACACCAGCGCGCGCAAGATCCACGACATCATCAGCGTGATCGACGGCATCGCCTTCCAGACCAACATCCTCGCGCTGAACGCGGCCGTGGAAGCTGCGCGCGCGGGTGAGCAGGGGCGGGGCTTTGCCGTGGTGGCCTCGGAGGTGCGCTCCCTGGCGGGGCGCTCGGCCGAGGCGGCCAAGGAGATCAAGAACCTGATCACCGACAGCGTGCAGCGGGTCGAGCAGGGCAGCGCCCAGGTCGATCAGGCCGGCGCCACCATGAACGAAGTCGTCACGGCCATCAAGCGCGTGACCGACATCATGGGCGAGATCAGCTCGGCCAGCACCGAGCAGAGCCAGGGCGTGAGCCAGGTCGGCGAGGCCATCACGAGCATGGACCAGACCACGCAGCAGAACGCCGCGCTGGTGGAAGAGATGGCCGCGGCAGCCAGCAGCCTGAAAACCCAGGCCCAGGAACTGGTGCAGGCCGTCAGCGTCTTCAAACTGGCGCGCTGAGAACTCGCGAATCAATCTGCTGCGCGACCCGATCGCCGCGTTGGGCGGTGCGCGTCATCCTCACGTACAGGAAGGACGTTCCGGCGGCTGTGCTCCGTCCGTCTTGCGCTCGGGCCGCTCGCGCGCGATGGCGTCGGCGCCGCCGCCGGGCGGGAGGCCGGCCATGAGCAGGGCGGCGGCCAGCTCTACGTCGGCGATCCGGTGTGCAGTTGCGTGCCCGGCAAATGGGGTATTCCGGTGTCGATGCGGCTCACCAGGCCGGTCGGGGGCATACAGGTGGTGTTCGTGGCCATCGAACTGGACCGCTTGCAGTCCTTCCATGAACAGTTTCGCATCCAGCCCTCCGGGGCAGTGGTCCTGTTGCGGCGCGATGGCATGTTCATGTCGCGCACGCCCCTCGAGCCCCGGCTCATGGCCCGAAAATTTTCGGATCAGCCCTGGTTCCTGCTCATGCAGCGGGAGGTGCGCGGCGTCACCATCACGGATGGCTCGCTGACCAATAATCCGCCGTGCCTGCTGAACTTCGAGCAGTTGCAGGGCTATCCGCTCATCGTCAGCCTGAGCCGTAACGTGGACGATGTGCTGGCCAACTACTACGAGCGCCGGGCCATCGTCGTGGTGATGATGGCGTTCCTCACCGTGTCGGGCCTGTCTTTTACTGCGCGCCTGCACCGCGCACAGCAGGACCAGCACCAGACGGCAGCCCTGCTGGCAGGCCGCCGGGGACGCCTCGCTCCTGGGGCAGTTCCCTACCGATGCCCTGGGCCGGCTGGTCACCGTGAACGAGGCCTGACGCCGCATCCATGGCGTCGCGCAGGACCTGCCGATCCAGGATGGGTCCTTCTCCGCGGGTCTGGCGCCGGCGCTGGCGGCCCAGATGGCCTTGCCGGCCTAACTGCCCGAGGGCGAGCACACGCTGCATCGCGCCGATGGCCGCGAGTTGCTGCTCAAGGCGCGGCGCGCCGACATCGTGGTCGAGGGCGCGGTGCAGGGCTTCGGTGGCCGGCTCTCCAAGTCCCTGCGCGCCACCGACACGGTGGCCCGGCTGGGCGGCGACGAGTTCGCGATCCTCCTCGAGGAGCTCGACAGCCCGCAGCCCGCGGCGCGCGTGGCGGCCCATATCGTGCAAGCCATGCAGGAGCCGTTCGTCCTGGACGAGCGCAGCGTGTCCGTCACCACCAGCGGCGGCGTGACCGTGCAGATGCAGGCCGGCGCAGGGCGTGTCTTGCCGCAGGATCTGATGCGTCGCGTCGACGAGCAGTTGTCTGCGGCCAAGGGCGCGGGGCGCAACCGCTGCCGAATGGAAGAGGAAGAAACAGGCCCTGCCTAGCCCCAGAGCCGGAACACCAGCGGGATCAGCAGAGAGGCCAGCACCACCTGCAGGCCCATGGCCAGGCCGGCGTAGGCGCCGGCGTCGGCGTTGACCTGCAGCGCGCGCGCCGCACCCAGGCCGTGCGAGGTGGTGCCCAGGGCAAAGCCGCGCGCCATCCAGCCGGCTTGGCTGGTGGGGATGCGCAGCAGCTCGAACAGGTATTTGCCGCTGAGGGCGCCGATGATGCCGGTCAGCACGGCGAACACCGCCGCCAGCGCCGGGATGCCGCCGATCTTCTCGGCCACGCCCATGGCCACCGGCGCCGTGACCGACTTGGTGGTGAGCGACCGCACCACGTCGGCTGGCAGACCGAAGGCCTGGCCCAGCAGCCAGGCCGAGCCGGCCGCCGCCGCGCCGCCGATGAGCGCGGCCAGCAGCAACCGCACCCAACGCGCGCGCAACTCCACGCGCCGCTGCCACAGCGGCCAGGCCAGGGCCACCACGGCGGGCCCGAGCAGGAAGTGGATGAACTGCGCGCCCGCAAAATAGGTCGGGTAGGGCACGCCGGTGACGAGCAGGACGGCCGCGATCACCAGTACGGTCCACAGCACCGGATTGGCCCAGGGTGCCTGTCGGCGATGGGTGTAGAAGGCATGGGCCAGCACGTAGACCGCCATGGTGGCCGTCAGGCCGAACAGCGGCGTGCTGGAGAGGTAGACCCAGAGCTGGACGAAATTCTGCATGGTGTCCTACTGATTTTTTCTTTATTCATGACACCTTGCCGTTCAGGCTGAGCTTGTCGAAGCCCTTCGACAAGCTCAGGGCGAACGGATGTGAGGTGCTCGTCATGATTTATGAATGTCTCAATTGTCCTGCCGGGGCTGGCGCCGCATCAGCGCGCGCAGCACCAGGGCCGTCACGGCCAGGCCGATCCAGGTCGAGAGCCCGATGACGACCAGCATGCGCAGGCCGTATTCGCCTATCAGGCCCAGGTGCGTCATCACGCCCACCCCCACCGGCACGAAGAGCAGCGACAGGTGGGCCAGCAGGAAGTCCGCGCAGGCGGCCACCGGCGTGCGCACGGCTTCGAAGTTCAGGGCGGCGAGCAGCAGCACCAGGCCCACGACCGGGCCGGGGAAGGGCAGGCGCAGGCCGTGTGCGAGCAGTTCCCCGGCGGATTGCAGCACCAGCAGCCAGGCAAATCCGCGCAGGGCGTTCATTTCAGTGGCTCGGGTGAAGCTTGTCAGAGCCCTTGTGGCACCGGCGACGTCTGAAGCGGGCCAAGCGGGGAACGCCGTGGAACCGGCTTTGCCGGGCTGCTGGCGTTGCCCCCTGCAAGGGGGTGGCGAAGCGACACGAAGTGCGCGTAGCCTGGGGGTGCGTCATATCAGAACCGCGGCAGGTCGGGGTGGCTGATCTGACCGGCGCGCACCAGCATCTTGCCGTACTCGGCGCAGCGGTTGTGCGTGGGGATGACCTTGCCGGGGTTGAGCAGGCCCTGCGGGTCGAAGGCGCGTTTCAGACCCAGCATCTGCTCGTTTTCGGAGGCAGAGAACTGCACGCACATGGAGTTGAGCTTTTCCACGCCCACGCCGTGTTCACCCGTGACCGTGCCGCCCATGGCCACGCTGGTCTCCAGGATGTCGGCGCCGAAGAGTTCGCAGCGGTGCAGCTGGTCGGGGTCGTTGGCATCGAAGAGGATCAGCGGGTGCAGATTGCCGTCGCCCGCATGGAAGACGTTGAGGCACTTCAGGCCGTACTTGCCCTCCATCTCCTGGATGGCCAGCAGGATGTCAGCCAGGCGCGCGCGTGGAATCGTCGAGTCCATGCACATGTAGTCGGGCGCGAGGCGGCCGCTGGCCGGGAAGGCGTTCTTGCGCCCGCTCCAGTACTTCAGGCGCTCGGCCTCGTCGCGGCTGACCGCGATCGCGGTGGCGCCGGCCTGGCGCAGCACCTCGCTCATGCGGCCGATCTCCTCCTCCACTTCTTCGGGTGTGCCGTCGCTTTCGCACAGCAGGATGGCGGCGGCGCTCAGGTCGTAACCCGCGTGCACGAAATCTTCCACCGCCGCTGTCATGGGCTGGTCCATCATTTCCAGCCCGGCCGGGATGATGCCCGCGGCAATCACCGCGGCCACCGCGTCACCCGCCTTGCGCACGTCGTCGAAGCTGGCCATGATGCAGCGCGCCAGCTGGGGCTTGGGGATCAGGCGCACGGTCACTTCCACGGTCACGGCCAGCATGCCTTCGCTGCCGATGAAGACGCTCAGCAGGTCGTAAGCCGGCACGTCCAGCGCCTCGCTGCCGAATTCGACGGGCTCACCCTCTACCGTGTAGCCGCGCACCTTGAGCACGTTGTGCACGGTCAGACCGTATTTGAGGCAGTGCACGCCGCCCGAGTTCTCGGCCACGTTGCCGCCGATGGTGCAGGCGATCTGGCTCGACGGATCGGGCGCGTAATAGAGCTTGTGGGGCGCGGCGGCCTCGCTGATGGCCAGGTTGCGCACGCCGGCCTGGACCAGGGCGGTGCGGCTGACGGGGTCGATCTTCAGGATCTGGTTGAACTTGGCGAGCGACAGGGTCACGCCCATGGCGTTGGGCATGGCCCCGCCCGACAGGCCGGTGCCCGCGCCGCGCGCCACCACGGGCACGCCCAGGGCATGGCAGGCCTTGAGCACACCCTGCACCTGCACCTCGGTCTCGGGCAGGGCCACGACCAGGGGGCGTTGGCGGTAGGCCGTGAGACCGTCGCACTCGTAGGGGGTGGTGTCTTCAGCCTGCCAGAGCAGGGCATGGGCCGGCAGCACGGCCGAGAGGGCGTGCACGACCTGGGCCTGGCGCTGGCTGCGCTGCAGGGCGTCGATCTGGGGGGCCGAGGCAGGGGCGTTCATGCCGGCCATTCTAGGCCCAGCCCAGGCCCGGCGCTCTACCCGCTTCCCTATAATTTGCCTCTTCCCCACTCATGCTCCTGCGGTAGCTGCCCATGTCCGATCGTCTTGCCGTGCTGCCGCAGTACCTGCTGCCGAAAAAAGCCATCAATGCCTTCTCCGGTCTGGTCGCCGGCTCTGAGATGGGCGCCATCACCACCGGCATCATCCGCCGTTTCATCCGCCGCTACGACGTCAACATGGCCGAGGCGGCCAAGTCCGATCCGGCCAGCTACGCCAGCTTCAACGCCTTTTTCACACGCGCCCTCAAGGACGGGGCCCGCCCCCTGGCGCAGGCCTCCTGGGTCTGCCCCGTGGACGGCGCCATCAGCCAGTTCGGTGCGATCGAGCGCGACCAGATCTTCCAGGCCAAGGGCCACCGTTACAGCACCACGGCCCTGGTGGGTGGGGATGCCACGCTGGCCGCGCAGTTCGAGAACGGCCATTTCGCCACCCTGTACCTGAGCCCGCGCGACTACCACCGCATCCACATGCCCTGCGAGGGCACGCTCACGCGCATGATCTACGTGCCGGGGGATCTTTTCTCGGTCAACCCCGCCACGGCGCGTGGTGTGCCGGGCCTGTTCGCCCGCAACGAGCGCGTGGTCTGCGTCTTCGACACCGCGCGCGGCCCGCTGGTGCTGGTCCTCGTGGGCGCCACCATCGTGGGCAGCATGGCCACGGTCTGGCACGGCGTGGTCAACCCGCCGCGCCGGCCGGTTGTGACCGAATGGCACTACCAGGGGCAGGGGATCACCTTGGCCCAGGGGGCCGAAATGGGCCGTTTCCTGCTGGGCTCCACCGTCGTGATGCTGTGGCCGAACACCGCCATCCGGTTTAACCCCGACTGGACACCCGCCCGCCCGATCCGGCTTGGTGAGAAAATGGCAGATTAACTGTCTCAACCGGAGTTTTTATGCCCGCACTGCTGCCCAACGTGGATCCCGATGGACTGCTCGAGTTCTCGGTGGTCTACACCGACCGAGCGCTCAACCACATGTCCAAGCGCTTCCAGGGCGTGATGCGGGACATCTCCGGCATCCTCAAGGAAGTCTACAAAGCCAAGTCCTCGGTGCTGGTGCCCGGCAGCGGCACCTTCGGCATGGAAGCCGTGGCGCGCCAGTTCGCCACCGGCAAGAAGACCCTGGTCATCCGCAA
>JAGWTL010000225.1 GCA_028869035.1 Burkholderiales bacterium
ACGCAGCGTGGGTCGGACAGTTTGAAGAAAAAGTGTTCGGAGTTTTTGAGTTCAGGCTTGGCGCCGGACAGGGCCGAGAACGGATTGATCAGGTCGGTGGGCGCATAGACCGAGCCGCACACTTCGCAGTTGTCGCCGTACTGGTCCTTGGCGTGGCATTTGGGGCACTCGCCCTTGATGTAGCGGTCGGGCAGGAACATGTTCTTCGCGGGGTCGAAGAACTGTTCGATGGTGCGCACCTCGATCAGGCTGCCATCGGCACGGTCACGCAGGTCGCGGTAGATCTGGCGCGCCAGTTCGGTGTTCTCGGGCGAGTGGGTGCTGTGCCAGTTGTCAAAGCTGATGTGAAAGCCATCCAGGTACTGTTTGCGGCCTGCGGCAATGTCGGTCACGAACTGCTCGGGCGTTTTTCCGGCCTTCTCGGCGGCGATCATGATGGGCGCGCCGTGCGTGTCGTCGGCCCCGACGAAGTTCACCTCGTGGCCCAGCATGCGCTGGAACCGCACCCAGATGTCGGCCTGGATGTACTCCATGATGTGACCGATGTGGAAGTTGCCGTTGGCGTAGGGCAGGGCGGTGGTGACGAAGAGCTTGCGGGTCATGAAAGGGCTTTTTTCGCAGGGGAACCCGCAATTTTAGTCGGCCTGCGCCCCGGAGCGCAGATTCAGATGCGCAGCGGGTCGCGCCGGCGCTCTTCCCTCGGTTGTGCGGGCGCCAGGTCCCAGCCGAAGAAACGGCAGACCTCGTCTTCCTGGCGCAGGGTGTCGGCGTGGCCCATGGCCATGAGTTCACGCGTGTAGGCGGCTTCGAACAGCAGGTAGCTGGCCAGCGCGCCGCCCTTGATGTCGGCCTTGCTGGACGACACGCCCAGGCCACCCAGCAGGCTGCGCACCGCGTGCGGCAGGGTGCTGGCATGTTTGGCGGCGATCTGGTCGATGCGCTCGGAGGGCGAGATCACCAGCAGCTCCACCGGGCGCAGGGCGCTGGCCTGGCGGGCTTCGCGCGGGATCAGGTTGAGCGTCTGGTTGATGCGGCGGATGCGCTCGATGTCCACGGCCAGCGCGTCCAGGAAGATGCTGGACATGGCGTGGCCGGCGATCTGCGCCAGCGAGGGGTAGCTGGTCGGGGCGCTGCGCAGCAGGGTGTCGCGCGGCTCGCTCATGCGGCCGGCGCCCACCACCACGATGCGCTCGGCCCCCAGGTGGATGGCGGGCGCTACCGGCGCGGTCTGGCGCATGGAGCCGTCGCCGAAGTACTCGATGCCCTCGTTGATGGGCAGTGCCTTGGCCGGGAAGACGAAGGGAATGGCCGAGGAGGCCAGCAGGTGTTCGTGGGTGATGCGGTCGCGCACGGCCAGGCGTTGCGAGCGCACCCAGGGCTGCAACTGCTCGTTGCCCTGAAAGAAGGTGACGTGGCGTCCCGAGCTGTAGCTTGAAGCCGTGATGGCCAGTGCGTGCAGATGGCCCTGAGCGATCAGGGTCGGCAGGCGTTCGAGCGGCACCATCTCATGCAGCAACTCCTCGAGCGGCGAGTTGTCCAGCAGCGAGCGTGGCTTGATACGGCGCCAGCGCGCGATCAGCCAGCCCAGTGACAAGAGGCTCATCCAGCGCGCGCCGCTGCGCAGCACGCTGAGCAGGTCGGCCTCGTAGACCTGACCCGCCTCGATGTCCTGCCAGACCGAGACGATGCGCTGCACCGCGAGGTCGAAGTCGTCGGCGCCGCAGGCCAGCGAGGCCGCGTTGATGGCGCCGGCCGAGGTGCCGGTGATGATGGTGAAGGGGCTGGAGGGTGGCGCCCCGGGCGCGCGGGAGCGGCGCAGTTCGGCCAGGGCCTGCAGCACACCCACCTGGTAGGCCGCGCGTGCGCCGCCGCCGGTCAGCAGCAGGCCGATGCGCGGCGGGCTCGTGTCGGCGGGGGCATCGTTGACCATGTGGCCATTATGCGGCGGGGTCTGTGCCCGCGTCACCCGGGAACGGCGCGGAAAAGCCCGGTACTTATGCAATTTGCCCACACCTGCGGGGAAATCGCCGCCGCGGCTAGACTATGCGCACTTCAGGAGTTATGAATGGCAGTGACAGAACAGGCCTTGATGGAGGCGCTCAAGGCGGTGGTGGACCCGAACACGGGCAAGGATTTCGTGAGTACCAAGTCCGTCAAAAGCTTGGTCATCCAGGATGGCGACGTGTCTTTCGACGTCGAGC
This sequence comes from Burkholderiales bacterium, assembly GCA_028869035.1. GTDB lineage: Bacteria > Pseudomonadota > Gammaproteobacteria > Burkholderiales > Burkholderiaceae_C > Hylemonella. The sequence goes on from JAGWTL010000225.1 coordinate 2,202, forward strand.
TCGGCTACCCGGCCAAGAGCCAGATCCCCGGTTTTCGCAAGGCGCTGATCGCCGCGGCCAAGGGCGCGGCCGGTGTCAACAACGTTTCGATCAACATCACCACCAGGATCGTCGCGCACGCCGTGCAGCGCGGCGTGGCCCTGCTGCCCAAGGTGAAGAACATCGTGGCCGTGGCCTCGGGCAAGGGCGGCGTGGGCAAGAGCACCACGGCCGTGAACCTGGCCCTGGCCCTGGCGGCCGAGGGCGCCAGCGTGGGCATCCTGGACGCCGACATCTACGGCCCCAGCCAGCCCATGATGATGGGCATCGACGGCCGCCCCGAGAGCGACGACGGCAAGACCATGGAGCCGCTGGAGAACTACGGCGTGCAGGTCATGTCCATCGGCTTCCTGGTGGCCCAGGACGAGGCCATGATCTGGCGCGGCCCCATGGCCACGCAGGCGCTGGAGCAGCTGCTGCGCCAGACCAACTGGAAGGACCTGGACTACCTGATCGTCGACATGCCCCCGGGTACCGGCGACATCCAGCTCACGCTGTCCCAGCGCGTGCCCATGACCGGCGCGGTGATCGTGACCACCCCGCAGGACATCGCCCTGCTGGACGCCAAGAAGGGCATCAAGATGTTCGAGAAGGTGGGCGTGCCCATCCTGGGCATCGTGGAAAACATGGCGGTGCATGTGTGCAGCAACTGCGGCCACATCGAGCATATCTTCGGCGCCGACGGCGGCAAGAAGATGGCGGCCGAGTACGGCATGGATTACCTCGGCGCGTTGCCGCTGAACATGCAGATCCGCGTGCAGGCCGACAACGGCAAACCCACCGTGGTGGCCGACCCGGACGGCGAAGTGGCCGGTATCTACAAGGCCGTGGCGCGCCAGGTGGCTGTGTCCATCGCCGCCAAGAACAAGGACTTCTCCGGCAAATTCCCGAGCATCAAGATCTCGAAGGAAACCTGATGAACCTGCTCGTCTCCATGCGCTACCTGGTAGCTCTGGACGAGCACAAGCATTTCGCGCGCGCGGCCCAGGCCTGCTTCGTCACCCAGCCCGCGCTTTCCAACGCCCTGCGCGCACTGGAAGAAGAGTTCGGCTCCTCCATCGTCAAGCGTGGACGCACCTTCGTGGGTTTCACACCCGAGGGGGAGCGCCTGCTGGAGAGCGCGCGCCTCATGCTGCGCGAGGAGCAGCTGCTCAGGCAGGACTTGAGCAGCGTGGGCGGCCAGCCGCAGGGGCGCCTGGGCATCGGCGTCGTGCCCTCGGCCGAGCCGGTGGCCGCGCGTTTTGCCGCCATGCTGCAGGGGCGCCACCCGGGCATCACGCCCGTGGTGCGTTCCATGAGTTCGCAGGAAATCGAGGCCGGGCTGGAGGAACTGACGCTGGACATGGGCCTGGGTTTCATCGAGCGGGTGCGTCCGGGTGTCGGCGGGCTGCAGTCCCTGCCGCAGTACACCGAACACTACTTCCTGGTGCGCAAGGCCGCTGTGCCGCCGGATCTGCAGGCGCCGGGCATGCGCTTCGGGCCGCCCATGCCCTGGCTGGAGGCGGCCACGCTGCCCCTGTGCCTGATGACCTCGGAGATGTACAACCGCCACATCGTGGACGGCGCCTTCATCGAGGTGGGCGTCAAGGTGCGGCCCGTGCTGGAAACCAATTCCCTGCTGACCCTGGCGCTCAGCGCCGTGGGCGGTGCGGTCTGCTGTGTCATGCCCGGCGCCCTGGTCGGCGCCGTGCGGGCCTACCGCGAGCTCGAAGCCCGGCCTTTGAACAGTCCCGAAGTGCGCACTCCCATCGGTTTCATGGTGCAAACGGCCGAGCGCCATTCCCGCCCCCTGGAGGCCGCCCTGACCCTGGCACAGGACGCGGCCTGGCTGCGCCACGCAGCTGCCTACAGCGGTTTGTTGCACGCCTGAGCCCCGGCCGGGGCCGGCATCCGGTCCAGTTCAATAAGAATTAATGCTATTTATCGCAGGGCATCATTTATTTTTTGAATGGTGACATGTCGCGATCCAATTTGACCGGGGCAGGCCCCGGGCCGACACTGCGCGCATAGTCATGAACCGAGGGACAAGCCCATGAACCATCCCGGCCGCAAAGGCGAAATCCAGGCCGTGGTCGTCGCCACCGTCGACGACTTGCGGGAGCGCATCCGCCGCAAGAGCAAGCTCAAGGGCCGCCAGGCCGACGACAAGTCGCTGGCCGAAGTCGTGACCCTGATCGGCGCCAGGCCGGTCAACGGCCACCGCCGCGATCTGCTGATCGAGCACCTGCACAAGCTCAACGACGCCTACCGCTGTCTGCACGACCGGCACCTGGTGGCGCTGGCCAGGGAAATGAACATTCCCATGGCCGAGGTCTATGAAGTGGCCACCTTCTATCACCACTTCGAAGTGGTCAAGGGCGAGGACAAGGCCCCCGGCCTGACCGTGCGCGTCTGCGACGGCCTGAGCTGCGAGATGCATGGCGCCCAGAGCCTCATGAGCAAGCTGCAGACCACCCTGGGTGGCGATGTGCGTGTGCTGCACGCGCCCTGCGTGGGCCGTTGCGAGCAGGCTCCGGTGGCCGTGGTGCACCAGAACCCGGTGCTGCGCGCCACGCCCGAGTCCGTGGCCAAGGCCGTGAAGGCCGGCATCACCACCCAGCCCAAGTCCTCCGGCAAGGCCGCCTTCGACCCGGCGGCCCTGGCGCTCAAGTCCATTTCTCCCGTACCGAGCCAGCAGCAGGTGTCGCCCGACTTCGTGGGCTACGAGGCCTACCGCGCCAAGGGCGGTTACCAGCTGGCGGCCGACCTGCTCAGTGGCAAGCAGGACGTGGAGCCCGTCATCAAGGCCATGGAAGACTCGGGCCTGCGCGGCCTGGGTGGCGCCGGTTTCCCGGCCGGGCGCAAGTGGCGCATCGTGCGCGACCAGCCCGCGCCCAAGCTGATGGCCGTGAACATCGACGAAGGCGA
>JAGWTL010000226.1 GCA_028869035.1 Burkholderiales bacterium
CCCTGATCGGTGGCGCCCTGGCCACGGCCGGCGATCTGGTGTTCTACGGCGAAGGCAATGGCCTGTTCCGCGCCCTGCACGCCAAGACCGGCAAGCTGCTGTGGCAGTACAACTGTGGCGCCGGCGCCAATGCCATGCCGGTGGCCTACTCCGTCAAGGGGCGCGAGTATGTCGCCATGGGTTGCGGTGGCAACACCCAGCTGGATTTCAAGCGTGGCAATTCCATGGTGGTCTTCGCGCTGGCGAAAGACTGACCGCACGGCGGGTCGGCGGCTCGCCGATGTTTTAAGCGCATGGCAGCCGGGGCTGCCATGCGCATGCACATCGAAAGATGAATGTGATTTTCAAACCCTATCTTGTTGCCGCAACTCTGTTCGTCGGCCTGAATGTGAGCGCCTGGGCGCAGGACATCGAGGCCGGACGCGCCAAGGCGCAGGCCTGTATCGCCTGCCACGGCGCCGACGGCAACGCCGTGAGCGGCATCTTCCCCAACCTGGCGGGTCAGACCTGGCGCTATATCTACATCCAGCTCAAGGATTTCAAGGAAGGCCGGCGCAGCAACCCGCTGATGAGCCCCATGGCCGCACCGCTGAGTCGCCAGGACATGATCGACATCGCCAACTACTATGCGGCCCAGGTCGCCAAGCCCTCGCCCTTCAAGGCCGACGAAGACAAGATCCGGCTGGGCAAGGCCAAGGCCGATGAAACCCTGTGTGCCATGTGCCACCTGGGGGGCTTCTCAGGCCAGAACGAGATCCCGCGCGTGGCCGGCCAGCAGTATGAATACGTGGTCCAGCAACTGCAGGACTTCAAGGCCCGCAGGCGCACCAACGACGCCGGCAACATGACCAGCGTGTCGCAGACCCTGAGCGAGACGGACATCGAAAACCTGGCGCACTACATCACCAGTCTGCGTTGATCCCTGAATGAATGATGCGCATTACAACCGCATGGCCCGTGTGCTGCACTGGCTGATCGCCCTGTTGCTGCTGGCGCAGCTGGCCTTCGGCTGGTGGCTGGGCGACATTGCGCGCGACACGCCGGCGCGGGGCTATTACGTCAACCTGCACAAGAGCGTGGGCCTGCTGCTCGGCCTGCTGATTCTGGCGCGCATTGCCTGGCGTCTGCGTCATGGCGCGCCGGCGCTGCCGGACTTCGTGCCTCACTGGCAGCAGAAGCTGGCGGCGGCCAGCCACTACCTGCTTTATCTGCTGATGCTGATCGTGCCAGTGACCGGTTATCTGGCTTCCAACTTCAGCAAGCACGGTGTCAAGTTCTTCAACGTGCTCGTCCTGCCCCCCTTGGGCAGCGACGACAAGCAGCTCTATGCGTTGTTCAACCAGACGCACAAGGCGTCCGCGCCGCTGCTGCTGATCTTGGTGGTACTGCATGTCGCAGCAGCTTTGATGCATGGTTTGCGGCGCGATGGCATTTTTTCCCGCATATGGCAGCGTTCATCCTGAGTCGAAAGAGGGAGGTTTCATGGTCAAGTTGTCGCGGCCCTGGGTCGGTTTTTTTGTGATGGCGTGTGTCGGCGCCGCCGGCGTGCAGGCGCAGCCTTATGCCTATGTGCCCAACGAAGGTTCGGGGACGGTGTCGGTGATCGATACCGCCAGCGACCGGGTGGTAGCCGAAATCGCGGCCGGCAAGAAGCCCCGGGGGCTGGCCGTCAGCATTGATGGCCAATGGCTGTACGTCAGCGACCAGCCGGTTAACCAGCTGCAGGTGATCGACCTGCGCCAGCGCCAGCGGGTGGCCAGCGTCGACCTTGGGGAATCGCCCGAGGGCGTGGGCATTTCGCCGGATGGCCGCTGGGTGGCGGCAGCGGTCGAGGGGCACAACCAGATCGTGGTGGTGGACGCGCAGAGCCGGCAGGTGGACGCGCGCATCGCCGTGCAGGGCAGGAACCCGGAGCATGCCGTGTTCAGCCCTGATGGCCATACGCTGCTGGTCAGCGCCGAGGAGGGCGATGCGGTCGACATCATCGACTTTGCGGCGCGCAAGCAGGTGGCCCAGGTGGCCGTGGGGGCGCGGCCACGCGGCATCGGCTTTTTGCCCGACGGCAGCCGCGCGTATGTCGCCGCCGAGAACAGCAGCGAGGTCTACGTGATCGACGTGAAGACGCGCGGCATCGTGGCGCGCATCAAGGCCGGCTTGCGGGCCAACGGCGTGGCGGTGCATCCTGACGGACGGCATGTGTACGTGTCCAATGGCGGGGCGGCCAGCGTTTCGGTGATCGATACCGCGACGAATGCCATCGTGGCGACGGTGCCGGTCGGCCAGCGCCCCTGGAACATGGCGCTCACGCCGGACGGCGGCAAGCTCTATGTGGCCAACGGCCGCTCGGGCACGGTCTCGGTGATCGACACCCGAAGCAACACGAAAGCACAGGATATTGCCGTGGGTAAATTGCCCTGGGGTGTCGTGGTCGGTCGATAAAAAATATGATGCAACATCAATAAGAATATCCAGAGGAGAACATGAAATTCAACAAGAACATCATCAGCGTGGCCGTTGCGGCCATGGGCGTGGCACCGCTTTCGGCGCAGACGCTGGACAGTGTGGTGATTTCCGCCTCGCGCGCAGAGCAGCGCAGTTTTGATGCGCCGGCAGCGATCGAATCGGCGGACCGCGAAACCATCCAGAACGCCGGCCCGCAGGTCAACCTGTCCGAGTCGCTCAACCGCATGCCGGGCCTGACCATTCTGAACCGGCAGAACTACGCGCAGGACCTGCAGGTCTCGATCCGCGGCTTCGGTGCGCGTTCGGCCTTCGGCATCCGCGGCATCCGCCTGCTGATCGACGGCATTCCCGCCACCACGCCGGACGGGCAGGGCCAGGGCTCCTCGGTGGCGCTGACCTCCACTGACCGCATCGAGGTGCTGCGCGGACCGCTGGCCCTGATGTACGGCAACTCGGCTGGCGGGGTGATCCAGGCCTTCACGCGCGAGGCGCCCGAAGTGCCCGAGGCCGGCCTGCAGTACTACACGGGCGCCTACGAGATGCGCCGCAGCGACTGGCAGCTTGCCGGGCGCGTCGGCACGGTGGGGCTGGTGGCCGACTACAGCACCTTCGACACCAACGGCTATCGTGACAACAGCACGACGGAGCGCAGGCAGTTCAACAGCAAGCTCAGCTTCGGTCCCGACGCGCACACGCGCGTGAACCTGGTCTTCAACCAGTTCGACATGCCGCTGGCCCAGGACCCGGTGGGTCTGACGGCGGCGCAGCTGGCGCAGGACGCCACGCAGGCTGGCACCAACGCGATCAGCGCGCGCCTGCGCAAGATCACCAGCCAGAGCCAGGCCGGTACGTCGGTGACGCACGCGCTGGACGCCAACCGTTCGGTGACGGCGCGCCTGTACTACGGCAAACGCGACAACCTGCAGTACCTGCCCACCAACTGGGTGGGTCTGAACCGCGACTACTACGGCGCGGGCCTGCAGTACAACGCGCAGGCGCGCTGGGGCAGCCGCACGGTCAACTGGGTGGCGGGTTACGAGTACGACTACTCCAAGGAGCGACGCCAGTCCGGCGGGGTGAGCGGGGGCGAGAAATCCGGCGCGCTGACGCGCAACGAGGACAACAGCGCGCAGAACAGCGATGCCTTCGTCCAGGGCACGGTGCTGGCGGCCGAGCGCCTGTCGGCCACAGCCGGCCTGCGCGCGAGTTCGGTGCGCATCGCCAGCGAAGACTACTTCCTCAGCAACGGCAACGGTTCGGGCGACGTGAGCTACAGCGCGGCCAACCCGGTGCTGGGCCTGACCTGGCACGCACGGGACACGCTGAACCTCTACGCCAACTACGGCCGCGGTTTCGAGACGCCCACGCTGGTGGAGGTGGCCTATACCGGCACGGGGGCCCCCAGCTTCAACCCCAACATCAACGCGGCGCGCAGCCAGCACTACGAGCTGGGCGCCAAGTGGGCGCCCGATGCACGCTCGCGCCTGGACTTCACGCTCTACCAGATAGCCACCACGGACGAGATCGTGGTGGCGGTGAGCAGCGGCGGCAGCACGGCCTACAAGAACGCGCCGGGCACCACGCGCAGCGGCTTGGAGCTGGCCGGCCGCACCCTGCTGAGCCCGAACTGGCGGGCCACGCTGTCGGCTTCGGCGATCGAGGCGAAGTTCTCGGAAACCTTTGTCACCAACGGCGTGACGGTGAACGCCGGCAACCGTATGCCGGGCATCCCGCAGCATTTCCTGTACACCGAGCTGCTGTGGTCCGCGCAGGCCCTGGACAACGCCGGGCGCAAGCCGGGGCTGGGCACGCAGGCCGGCGCGGAGGTGGTGAGCGCCGGCAAGCTCTACGCCAACGACAGCAACACGGCTTCGGCCGAGGGCTACAGCACGCTCAACCTCAAGGCCAGCCAGGGCTGGCCGGTGGCGGGCAAGGGCAGCCTGACGGCCTACGGGCGCCTGGACAACGTGACGGACCAGCGTTATGTGGGTTCGGTCATCGTCAACCAGGCGGCCAGCCAGTTCTACGAACCGGCGCCCGGCTTCAACTGGACGCTGGGCTTGCGACTGAATATCCCTCTTTGATGCGCCCCCTTGAGGGGGAGCGGCGTCAGCCGCTCGGGGGGTGCTTCATGGTGCGCAGCCCTTCCAGGTCGAGCACACGCAAGCCGCCGTATTCGACCTTGATGAGCTGGAGTTGCTCCAATGCGGCCAGGGCTTCGTTGACGCGCTGGCGTGACAGGCCCACGAGGTAGGCCAGTTCCTGCTGGGTGATGCGCAGCACCTCGCCCACGCCAGGGTAGAGCACGGGGTTGAAGAGGGCGGCCAGGCTGCGCGCCACGCGCAGGTCGGGGCTGTTCATGCGATCGATCTCGCGCGCGGCAATGAACTGGCCCAGGCGCTCGTTGAGCTGGTTCATCACGAAACGGTTGAAGCCGATGGACTGGTCCAGCAGACGGTGAAAGCTGTCCACGGGCAGGCCCGCGACCAGGCTCTTGCGCAGGGTTTGCACGTTGTAGCGGTAGCTCTCGCGCTTGAGCACCGTGCCCTCGCCAAACCAGCCGCCCGGCGGCAGGCCGGCAAAGGTGAGGGACTGGCCTTCGGCGTTCTCGCTGTTCATCTTGAGCAGGCCGTCGACCACGCCGAACCAGTAGGTCACGGGCCGGCCCATGCGGCAGACCAG
>JAGWTL010000227.1 GCA_028869035.1 Burkholderiales bacterium
CCGGCCTCACACCGCAGCATCTGCCGGTGCCGGACATGCCGCGCATCGGCGAGGGACTGCGCCATCTGATGCGGCTGGCCCCGCGGCTGCGCTGGCTGTTGCCGGTGCTCATGGCAGGCATGCTGGGGGTGGTCACCCTGCATGCGGACCGCATCTGGAACCGCAGCATCTCCGCCCTCAATCCCGTGCCCAAAGCCGACCAGCAATTGCACGAGGAACTGCGCCGCGACCTGGGCGCCTCGGACCTGCGTTATCTGGCGGTGCTGACGGCGGCCAATCCCGAGCAGGCCCTGCAACATGCCGAGCGGGCCGGCCGCGTGCTGCAGGCCCTGAGTCGAGACGGCGCGCTCGCGGGCTACAGCTCGCCTGCCCTCGTGCTGCCCAGCCTGGCCAGCCAGCAGGCCCGCCAGGCCGCCCTGCCCGAAGCCGCCCCGCTGCGCCGCCGGCTGGAGGCCGCGCTGGCAGGCGGGCCGCTCAAACCCGAGCGCCTGCAAGGCTTCCTGTCCGACGTGGAACGCAGCCGCGTCCGCCCGCTGCTGACACGCCAGGATCTGGACGGCACCGCCTCGGCGCTGCTTTACGACTCCCTGCTGATCCCGCGCGAACGCGATGTGCTGGTGCTGATGCCGCTGCGCCCGCGCCTGGTCGGCGCGGCCGAGCAGGACATCGACATCGAGCGGGTCGATGCGGCTCTCAAGGCCGGCGGCAGCACGAACATCACCGTGATCGATCTGCTCACCGAGACCAGCGCCCTGTTCGACAGCTACCTGCACGAGGCGCTGCTGTTCTCGGGTCTGGGCTGCCTGGCCATCCTGGTCCTGCTGCTGCTGACGCTGCGCTCCATCACGCGCACCCTGCGCGTGGCCCTGCCACTGGTGTGTGCCGTGGTCTGCGTGACCGGCACGCTGCTGTTGGGCGGCACCTCGCTGACCATCCTGCACCTGGTCGGCCTGCTGCTGGTGGTCGCGATCGGCTCGAACTACGCCCTGTTCTTCGACAGCGCCAATACCGGCGCCAGCCTGCAGGAACAGCACCGCACCGTCCTGTCCCTGGTGACGGCCAACCTGACCATCGTGGGCAGCTTTGGCATGCTGGCCCTGTCCAGCGTGCCGGTGCTGTCCATCCTCGGCATCACCGTGGGCCTGGGCACGGTGCTGGCGCTGCTGTTCTCGGCCATTCTGGCCCGGCCCCAGCCCGGCCCGCAGCAGGCTGCGCCGGTAGAATCGCCCGCCTGAACCCCCGCCCTTGAGCACCTCTGCCATGCTGCCGCTCCACCTCGCCGCCTACACCCTGACCAGCGCTCTGGGCGCAGGCCTTGCGCCGACGCTCGATGCCTTGCGCCACCAGCGCAGCGGCGTGCAGGCCATGCGCTGGGAAACGCTGGACCTCGACACCTGCCTGGGCGCCGTGGCCGGGCTCGACAGCTACGCGCTGCGCGCGGACCTGGGCGCTTTTGACTGCCGCAACAACCGGCTGGCGCAACTGGGCCTGGAACAGGACGGTTTTGCAGCTGCGGTGCGTACGGCCATTACCCGCCATGGCCAGGACCGCGTCGGCGTCTTCCTGGGCACCAGCACCTCGGGCATCCTCAGCGCCGAACTGGCCTACCGCCAGCGCGACCCCGGCACCGGCCACTTCACGGGAAGCCTGGACTACCGGCATACCCACAACAGCTACTCCGTGGCCGATTTCGTGCGCTCCTACTTCGGCCTGGAGGGACCGGCCTTTGTGGTCTCGACCGCCTGCTCATCGAGCGCCAAGGTCTTCGGCAATGCCCAGCGCATGATGGCCTGCGGCCTGATCGACGCGGCCATCGTGGGCGGGGTCGACTCGCTCTGCCTGACCACGCTCTACGGCTTCAACTCCCTGCAGCTCGTCTCACGCCGCCCCTGCCGCCCCTTCGATGCCGAACGCGACGGCATCTCCATCGGCGAGGCGGCGGCCTTCGTGCTGCTGGAACGCGCCGACAGCCCACCGGCTGGCGCCATCGTGGTCAGCGGCATCGGCGAATCCAGCGACGCGCACCACATGTCCTCGCCCCATCCGCAAGGCCTGGGCGCGCGCCAGGCCATGCAGGCCGCGCTCGACATGGCCGGCCTCTTGCCCGCGCAGATCGGCTACATCAATCTGCATGGCACGGCCACCCCCAGCAACGACGCCTCCGAAGACAAGGCCGTGAGCGGCCTGTTCGGCACGGCCACGCCCTGCAGTTCGACCAAGGGCCATACCGGCCACACCCTGGGCGCGGCCGGGGGCATCGAAGCCATCGTCTGCGCGCTGGCCCTGCAGAACGGCCTGGCGCCGGGCGGCTGCGGCACAGAGCAGCTCGATCCGGACCTGAAATCCCGCTACCTTCTGGCCAATATCGAGCTGCCCCTGCAGCATGCCCTGAGCAACTCCTTCGGGTTTGGCGGCAGCAACTGCAGCTTGGTGCTGTCGAAGGTGGCCGCATGAAATCCACCACCCCATTGCAGGTGCATCTGGAGGGTGTCGGCTTTTACGGCCCCGGCCTGTCCGGCTGGCCACAGACGGCCGAGGTGCTGGCCGGTCGCGCCGCGCTGACCCTGGCCCCGCTGCAACTGCCACCGGCCGAGGCCCTGCCCGCCGCAGAGCGGCGCCGGGCCGGCACCGCGATCAAGCTGGCCTTTGCCACCGGCTTCGAAGCCATCCGCCAGGCGGGCGCCGATCCCGCCACCCTGCGCACGGTGTTCGCATCGAGTGCGGCCGACTGCGACAACTGCAACACGATCCTCGAGACCCTGGCCTCCAGCGACCGTGCGGTCTCCCCCACCCGGTTCCACAACTCGGTGCACAACGCACCGTCCGGCTACTGGAGCATCGCCACGGCCTGCCGTGCGCCCTCCACCAGCCTGTGCGCCTACGACGGCTCCTTTGCGGCCGGTCTGCTCGAGGCGGCCACCCAGGTGCTGAGCTCCGGCGAGTCCTGCCTGCTGCTCGCCTATGACACGCCCTACCCGCAGCCCCTGGCCAGCCTGCGCCCGATCACCCATCCCCTGGGCCTGGCCCTGCTGCTGAGCCCCCGGCCGGGGCCGGCAACGCTGGCCGCGCTGGGCCTGGGCCTGACACGGCAGGCCGCCAGCCGCATGAGCGACCCGGCACTGGAACTGCTGCGACGCGACACGCCGGCGGCGCGCAGCCTGCCCCTGTTGCAGCGTCTGGCGCGGGCTGAGGGAGGACGGGTCCGCCTGGACTACCTGGATGGGATGTCGCTCGATGCAGAAATCCAGCCCGCTGCCTGACCACGCCTGGATCGCGGCCCGCATTCCGCACCAGGGCAGCATGTGCCTGCTCGATGCTGTCCTGCGCTGGGACGAGAGCGGCATCGTCTGCCGCGCCAACAGCCATCAAAACACTAACAACCCGCTGCGCGCGGATGGGCAGCTGGGCATGGCCAACGGCATCGAGTACGCGGCCCAGGCCATGGCCGTGCACGGCGCCCTGCTGACCGGCAGCGAGACGGCGCCGGCCGCCGGTTTCCTGGCCAGCGTGCGCGACGTGAAGTGGCAGGCCCCGCGGCTCGACACACTGCCCGCCGAACTGCAGGTGCACGCCCAGCGCCTCTCGGGCGACGGCAACACCATCCTCTACAGCTTCCACCTCGAGGCAGAGGGCGCCACCCTGCTCAGCGGCCGCGCCAGCGTCATGCTCGATGCTGACGTATGACCCCCCGAGACGCTGCGCGTCTCCCCCCTCAAGGGGGGCGCACCCAGTGGCCCGGCCAAGCCGGTTCCACGGGCGCCTTGGAACGGCCAGCTGCGCGGCCTGGAACCTTCTTCCGTTCGGGCTGATCTCGTCGAAGCCCTCTGACGCGCAGCACTATGGATAACCAACACCACAGCCTCCCCATGAAACACGCACTCGTCACCGGCGGCAGCGGCGCCATCGGCGCGGCCATCTGCCGCCAGCTCGCCAAGGACGGCCTACACGTCATCGTCCACGCCAACCGCAACACCGCGGCGGCCGAGCAGCTGTGCGAAGACATCAAGGCGGCTGGCGGATCCGCCAGCACCGTCACCTTCGACGTGGCCGACGAGGCCGCGACACGCACGGCCCTGGAGGCCGTCGTGGCGCAGCAGCCTATCCAGGTGCTGGTCAACAACGCCGGCATGCACGACGACGCGGTCTTCCCCGGCATGAGCAGCACGCAGTGGCACCGCGTGATCGACGTCTCGCTCAACAGCTTCTTCCATGTCACGCAGCCGCTGACCCTGCCCATGATCCGCACCCGCTGGGGCCGCATCATCAGCATCTCCTCGATTGCCGGCATCACCGGCAACCGAGGGCAGACCAACTACGCGGCCGCCAAGAGCGGCCTGCATGCCGCCAGCAAGTCGCTGGCACAGGAACTGGCCAGCCGGGGCATCACGGTGAACGCCGTGGCGCCGGGCATCATCGCTTCGGACATGAGCAAGGACGCTTTCGACGCCGAGTCGATCCAGCGCCTGGTGCCCATGAAACGCGCGGGCCGGCCCGAGGAAGTCGCGGCCCTGGTGGGTTTCCTGGCCTCGGAGCAGGCCGCCTACATCACGGGCCAGGTGATCTCGGTCAACGGCGGGATGGTCTAGACCTTCGCGTCGGCGGCAAACCGCCGGCGGAACAGGCCCAGGGTCAACAGGCCACCCAGGGCACCGAGCAGCACACCGCCCAGCACGTCCAGCACCACATGCTGCTTCGTCGCCAGGGTCGAGTAGGCGATAAGCAGGCACCACAGCCAGTTCAACGCCAGCCAGGCGCGGCCAGCCGCGACGGCACGCAGCTGGTGATGCAGCCAGATCGCCGAGAACACGGCGATGGCCACATGCAGCGACGGACAGGCATTGCCCGCTGCATCGATGCCTTCCAGCATGGCCAGGCCACTGCCCGGCAGCCGCTCGAAAGCGGGCACGGCCGTGGGCCAGAGATAAAAACAGACCAGGCCGACCAGGCAGGTGCCGCCCACACTGAGACCGTAATACAGCAGCTGCCGCAGATTGGGCATCAGCGCGGGCGACAGGCAGGTGTAGAACCAGAGCGAGAGGTAGGGCCCCCAGGCCCATCCCTGCATGGGAATGGCCCGGTCCAGCCAGGTGAGCGGCATCGTGCTCACCTGCGCATGTGGGTAA
>JAGWTL010000228.1 GCA_028869035.1 Burkholderiales bacterium
GCTGTGGTGTCCACCATCAACGGCGACTCCAACGTGCCCTTCTACAAGGAACTGGGCAACGCCGGCCTGAAGGCCAAGGACGTGCCGGTCGTCGCCTTCTCCGTGGGTGAGGAAGAGCTGCGCGGCGTGGACACCAAGCCGCTGGTGGGCCACCTGGCGGCCTGGAACTACTTCATGTCCATCAAGAACAAGGACAACGACGCCTTCATCAAGCAGTGGAGCGCCTACGCCAAGGCCAAGAACATTCCGGGCCACAAGGACAAGCCGCTGACCAACGACCCGATGGAAGCCACCTACATCGGCATCCACATGTGGAAGCAGGCCGTCGAGAAGGCCAAGAGCACGGACGTGGACAAGGTCATCGCCGCCATGGCCGGCCAGACCTTCAAGGCGCCCTCGGGCATCGTGAGCAAGATGGACGAGAAGAACCACCACCTGCACAAGAGCGTGTTCATCGGCGAGATCAAGGCCGACGGCCAGTTCAACGTGGTGTGGAAGACCCCGGGCCCGGTCAAGGCCAAGCCCTGGAGCCCGTACATCGAAGGTAACGACAAGAAGCCCGACGAGCCGGTGAAGAAGTAAGAAGCTACTGCGCAGCCCGATCTGGGGCTCGCAGTGCTCACCGTACGTCAGTACGGTTGCGCGCTGCGAACCCCACCTCGGGCCGCTCGCTACGCTTCTTGAAGGTCTTGCAGCGTGGGCATGACCCATCGTGCCCACCCTACAGGTTCTTTCCATGCTCAGATATTTCTTGCTGTCACTCGCCGCGCTGCTGCTCGCGGCGCAAGCCCAGGCCCTGACCCCCGCAGAGGCGCAGGCCATCGTCATCGGCGAGACCGATGGCCGCATCACGGCCCTGCAGCAGGCCGTTCTGAACCCGGATGAGCGCAAGGCCGCGCTGCTGCAGGCCCTGGCCGACGACGCCGTCAAGGTGGCGGGTGGCAAGGTCTATATCGTGCGCGACGACAAGGCCGCGGACCCGGCCACGGGTGCGTCCGTGGCCCTGCCCGACGACGCCGAGGACGTCATCAACAACAACCGCATGCGCGGCGAGATCGACACCGCGCTGGCGGTGCTCAAGCTCTTCAGCCCCGACGCCAGGCTGCGCCTGGACGCCGCCCGTGCCATGCTCAAGGAGCCCGACGCCGGGCGCCTGCCCCTGCTCGACAAGGCCCTGGCTGGTGAACAGGACGAGCGCGTGCGCGCTGTGCTGGCGCTGGCGCGTGCAGCCGTGCTGCTGGCGAGCGAGGACAGGTCGCAACGCCTGACGGCCGCCGGTGCCCTGGCGCAAAGCCGCTCGCCCGACACCAAGCTGCTGCTCAACGAGCGGCTTTCGGTGGAAACCGATGCCGACGTCAAGGCGCAGATCAGCTCCGCCATCCGCCAGATCGACGACAGCCTGCGCTGGGGCGAGCGCCTGGGCGCCATGTTCACGGGCCTGAGCCTGGGCAGCATCCTGCTGCTGGCCGCGCTGGGCCTGGCCATCACCTACGGCCTCATGGGCGTCATCAATATGGCCCATGGCGAGCTCATCATGATCGGCGCCTACGCCACCTGGGTCGTGCAGGGTCTGTTCCAGAAATACCTGCCGGGCGCCTTCGACTGGTACCTGGTGGCGGCGGTGCCCGTGGCCTTCATGGCGTCCGCTCTGGTGGGTGCGGCGCTGGAGCGCGGCGTGATCCGCTTCCTCTACGGCCGCCCGCTGGAAACGCTGCTGGCCACCTGGGGCATCAGCCTGGTGCTCATGCAGGGTGTGCGTTCGCTCTTTGGCGCGCAGAACGTGGCCGTGGAGAACCCGGCCTGGATGAGCGGCGGCTGGCAGCTGCTGCCCAACCTCACCCTGCCCTGGAACCGCCTGGTCATCATCGCCTTCGCGCTGGCGGTGCTGGCCGGCATGGCCCTGCTGATCGGGCGCACGCGCCTGGGCCTCTTCGTGCGCGGGGTCACGCAGAACCGGCCCATTGCCTCCTGCATGGGCGTGAATACGGCACGCATCGACACCTATGCCTTCGCACTCGGTTCCGGCATTGCCGGCCTGGCCGGTTGCGCGCTGAGCCAGGTGGGCAATGTGGGGCCGGACCTGGGCCAGAGCTACATCGTCGATTCCTTCATGGTCGTGGTGCTGGGCGGCGTGGGCCAGCTGGCCGGCACGGTCTATGCCGCGCTGGGCCTGGGCGTGCTCAACAAATTCCTCGAAGGCTGGACGGGCGCCGTGCTGGCCAAGATTGCCGTGCTGGTCTTCATCATCATCTTCATCCAGAAACGTCCGCAGGGCATCTTTGCCATGAAGGGCCGGAGCGCGGAAGCATGACGCCATCGAATCACGCCATGTCTGCAAATCCGAAATCCGTTCGGGCTGAGCCTGTCGAAGCCCTCGCGAGCACTTCGACAAGCTCAGTGCGAACGGATTTGGGCTCAGCCCGAACGGGTCTGATGCTGCCCACGCGCCAGCCGCTGCTCACGCGCGGTGGCTGGGGCAGCTTCCTGGTCGCGCTGCTGCTCATCTGCGCGCTGGCGCCGCTGCTCAACCTGATCGTGCCTGCGGACAGCGTCTTCCACCTGAGCGACTACGCCGTGGCTCTGCTGGGCCGCATCATGTGCTACGCCATCTGCGCGCTGGCCATGGACCTGATCTGGGGTTACACCGGCATCCTCTCCCTGGGCCACGGCCTGTTCTTCGCGCTGGGCGGTTACGTCATGGGCATGTACCTGATGCGCCAGATCGGCCGCGACGGCAACTACAAGAGCGATCTGCCCGACTTCATGGTCTTCCTGGACTGGAAGGAACTGCCCTGGCACTGGGCCTTGAGCGACAGCTTTTTCGCCACGCTCTTGCTGGTGGTGCTGGTGCCCGGTGTGGTGGCCTTTGTCTTCGGCTACTTCGCCTTCCGCTCGCGCATCAAGGGCGTGTACTTCTCGATCATCACGCAGGCCATGACCTTCGCGGCCATGCTGCTCTTCTTCCGCAACGAGACCGGTTTCGGCGGCAACAACGGCTTCACCGATTTCAAGCGCATCCTGGGCTTCGCCGTTGCCACGCAGAACATGCGCATGGTCCTCTTCGTGCTGACGGGGCTCACGCTGCTGGCCTTCTTCCTGCTGGCGCGCTGGCTGGTGCGCGCCAAGTTCGGCCGGGTGCTGCAGGCCATCCGCGACGCCGAGAGCCGCGTGATGTTCTCGGGCTACAACCCGCTGGGCTACAAGCTCGCGATCTGGACACTCTCGGCCGTGATGTGCGGCATCGCCGGCGCGCTCTACGTGCCGCAGGTGGGCATCATCAACCCGGGCGAGATGAGCCCAGCCAACTCCATCGAAATCGCCATCTGGGCGGCGGTGGGCGGGCGCGGCACCCTGGTCGGCCCCATCGTCGGCGCCTTTGTGGTCAGCGGCGCCAAGAGCTGGCTCACCGTGGTCGCGCCTGAATTCTGGCTGTATTTCCTGGGGGGGCTGTTCATCGTGGTCACGCTGTTCCTGCCCGATGGGGTGGTGGGGCTGGTGAAAAAACTCAGGCGTCTGAGGAGCGGCAGGCGTGCCGCCGCGGAGAATGTGAAATGACACCGGATCTGCTGGAGCAAGGCGCGCAGCGCTACCGTGAACGCATGGCCGCACTCGATGCCGCCCGCCTGAATACGGTAGCCGGCGGCCAGACCGCGAGCTACGGCCGCGTGCAGGTGGCGGGCGAGGTGGACGTCACGCACGGCCGCATCCTCTACCTGGAAGACGTGAGCGTGAGCTTCGACGGCTTCAAGGCCATCAACCAGCTCAGCCTGGACATCGCGCCGGGTGAACTGCGCTGCATCATCGGCCCCAACGGTGCGGGCAAGACCACGATGATGGACATCATCACCGGCAAGACCCGGCCCGACGAGGGCACGGTGTTTTTCGGCTCCACCATCGACCTGCTGCGCCACAGCGAAGCCGAGATCGCCCAATTGGGTATCGGCCGCAAGTTCCAGAAGCCCACGGTGTTCGAGCACTTGAGCGTGTTCGAGAACCTCGAGCTCGCGCTCAAGACCGACAAGGGTGTCAAGTCCTCCCTGTTCTTCCGCCTGGACTCGGGCCAGTCCGACCGCCTGGCCGAGGTGCTGCACACCATCCATCTGGCCGGCAGCCTGACGGCCCAGGCCGGCACGCTGAGCCACGGGCAGAAGCAGTGGCTGGAGATCGGCATGCTGCTGATGCAGGACCCGAAGTTGTTGTTGCTCGACGAGCCCGTGGCCGGCATGACCGACGAGGAGACGGCGCGCACGGCGGAGCTTTTCCTGAGTCTCAAGGGCAAGCATTCACTGATGGTCGTGGAGCACGACATGAGCTTCATCAAGGCGATCTCTGAGATCGTGACGGTGTTGTGTGATGGGTCTGTGTTGGCGCAGGGGACGCTTGAGGAGGTGCAGGCGGATGAGCGGGTGATTGAGGTTTATCTGGGGAGATGATCTTGTTCACATCTCTTCGCTTTGTTTGGCAACCGTACCAGCCTGCTTTGCCGGGTCTCGCCCCGGCGGGCGACTCACTTTCTCTTGCTTCGCCAAGAGAAAGTAAGCAAAGAGAAGGCGAGCCGGATTCGTCGCCCGGCTACGCCGGTACGCTGCGTTGTTCGGGATCGGCGGGAAGCGCAGAAACTCGCTGCGCTCAAACATCTGCGCTTCTTTTTCCGCCGCTCCCTGCGCTACTCGCCTCCTCATAACGGCGAGGAAAACCGAAGGCACATGAGCTAGCTGTCGAGTTTCAGTAGGTTGTTCATGGCCGGGATGCGGCTCATGGGCGGCTGGTGGTTCAGGGCTGAGTGTGGCCGAAGCCAGTTATAGCCGTCAATGAAGGGCTGCAAGGCGGCCTGGCGTTGGGCCGAGGACTCGTAGGGCCGGACGTAGGCCCACTCGCGCAAGCTGGTCTGCACAAAGCGTTCAACCTTACCGTTGGTCTTGGGCGTGTAGGGGCGGGTCCGGATGTGGCGAATGCCCAATTCTTCGCAGGTGGCCCGGAACTGGTTCTTGTAGCCCGTGCCGTTATCGGTCATGACACGCTCGATGCGCACGCCCAGGCTGGCGTAGTAGGCCACGGCCTGGCGCAGGAAGGCCACGCAACTGACAGCCTTCTCGTCAGGCAG
>JAGWTL010000229.1 GCA_028869035.1 Burkholderiales bacterium
ACCCAGCAGACGCAGTGAAGCATCGCGCGCCCAGGCCATGGGCCCCTCCAGATGGAAGATCTCGCCATTGCGGATGGCGCGGGCCTGCACCCGCGCACAACGTTGCCAGCGGTTGAGGGCATAACGCTGCAGCAGCGTGGGCACGTCCAGCACGCCATCGACCAGCGCCACCTGGCGCCCCAGTTCGGCCGCGTCCTCGATGGCCATGCCGGCCCCCTGGGCGAGATAGGGGCGCATGGGGTGTGCGGCATCGCCCAGCAGCGCCACATGACCGCGCGCCATCTGGTCGGCTGCGCTCAGGGGCGGACGGTCGCACAGCACCCAGAGGCGCCAGGCCGGCACGGCCTCGATCAAGGCGCGCAAGTCGCTGCAGGCCTGTCCCAACGCCGCCTGCAGGTCGGCCGCGTTGGCGCCGTGGTCCCAATCCTCGAGTTCGCCATGGACATGCCCGTGCACGATGGCCACGACATTGAGCCACTCGCCGCCGCGCACGGGGTACTGCACCACGTGCAAACGCGGCCCCAGCCAGGCCGTCACCTGCTGGCTGCGTTGTGCGGCCGGCAGGCTGGTCTGCGGCAGCATGGCGCGATAGGCCAGGTGCCCGGCCACACGCGGTGGACCGTCATCGAGGAGTTGCTTGCGCACCCGGCTCCACAGGCCATCGGCCGCGATCAGGGCGTCGCCCTCCACGTCCAGGCCGTCATCCAGGCTCAGGCCGACAGCGCCGTCCGTCTCCACATAACGGTTTACCGTCTTGCCGGTGTGCAGCCAGACGGCGTCGCGCTGCTGCAGGGCGTTCAGCAGCAACCGCTGCAGATCGGCACGATGGATGGTGGTATAGGGCGCGCCGTAGCGCTGCACCGTGGTCTGCCCCAAGGGCAATACACCCAGCTCGGCCCCGCTGAGGGCGTGACGCACCTGCAGCCTGTCGGGGAAAGCCGCCACCTGGCGCAATGCCGTGTCCAGGCCCCAGTCCTGCAGCACGCGCACGACATTGGGCCCCATCTGGATGCCCGCCCCCACCTCGTTGAAGGTGTCCGCGCGTTCATAGAGGCGGACATGGCAGCCGGCCTTTGAGCAGGCCAGGCCGGCGGCCAGGCCGCCTATGCCGCCCCCAGCAATCAGGATGTCAGTGTGCATCGGGGTCTGATTCTGCCCGACAGCTGACGACTCATTCGACGCGGACCACCGACGTCGGCTTGAAGCCCAGGTCGGCCGCCTTGCCCTTGCGGCCGCGCGCGGCACGCGCATTGTTCAGGCTGCGGATTTCCAGCGTCTCGTCACGCTCCTTGCCACCCCGGCCCAGGCCTTCGATCTTCACGCTGCGCGTGTAGGCGGCGGCGCCGGCCAGGGTGTCCTTGGGCTCCAGGTCGATCAGCATCAGGCCGCGCCCGCCATTGGGCATGGGCTTGAGTTCGCCGATCTCGAAGCTCAGGATGCGGCCGCCGCTCGATGCGCAGACCACATGCGTGGCCGGCGGCTGCGGCGGCACATTGGCCGGCGAAGGACGGCAAACGCTGTCGTCATCGCCGCAGTTGATGAAGGACTTGCCGCCCTTCTGGCGCGAACTCATGTTCTCGACGGTGGCCAGGAAGCCGTAACCCGAGGTGGTGGACAGCAGCAGCCAGGCCGCGGGCGCGCCGGCAAAGTAGTGCACCAGCTGCGTGCCGGCTTCGAGTTCGACCAGCGTGGTCACGGGCTGGCCGTCGCCACGCGCACCGGGCAGGCTGGCCACGGGCACGGAATAAACACGGCCCTTGCTGCCGAAAGCCAGCAGGGTGTCCACCGTGCGGCATTCGAAGGTGCTGTACAGGCCGTCGCCGGCCTTGAAGGCAAAACTCGCCGCCTCGTGCCCATGGCCCTGGCGCGCGCGCACCCAGCCCTTTTGCGAGACGATGACGGTCACCGGCTCGTCGACGACCTTCACTTCGGCCACGGCCTTCTTCTCGGCCTGGATCAGGGTGCGGCGCGCATCGCCGTAGACCTTGGCGTCGGCCTCGATTTCCTTGACCATCAGCCTGCGCAGCGCGGCCGGACTGCCCAGGATATCTTCGAGTTTCTTCTGCTCTTCGCGCAGTTCCTTCAGCTCCTGCTCGATCTTGATGGCTTCGAGCCGCGCCAACTGGCGCAGGCGGATTTCGAGGATGTCCTCGGCCTGACGCTCCGAGAGCTTGAAACGCGCGATCAGCGCCGGCTTGGGTTCGTCCGAATTACGGATGAGGGCGATGACCTCGTCGATCTTGAGCAGCACCAGCTGCCGGCCTTCGAGGATGTGGATACGGGCCAGCACCAAGTCCTGCCGATGCTGCGAGCGGCGTTCGATGGTGATCTGGCGGAAGGAAATCCACTCTTCCAGCATCTGGCGCAGGGTCTTTTGCGTGGGCCGGCCGTCCAGCCCCACCATCGTCATATTGATGGAGGCCGAGGTTTCCAGGCTGGTGTGCGCCAGCAGGGTGGTGATGAGCTCCTGCTGCTCGATGCGGCTGGTCTTGGGCTCGCAGACCAGGCGCACCGGCGCGTCCTTGCTGGACTCGTCGCGCACCACGTCGAGCACCGCCAGCACCGTGGCCTTGAGCAGGTTCTGCTCGGGGGTCAGCGCCTTCTTGCCGGTCTTGACCTTGGGATTGGTCAGCTCCTCGATCTCTTCGAGCACCTTCTGCGTGCTCACGCCCGGCGGCAGCTCGGTCACGACGAGCTGCCACTGGCCGCGCGCGAGTTCCTCGATCTTCCAGCGCGCGCGCACCTTGAGCGAACCGCGTCCCGTGCGGTAGGCCTCGGCGATGTCGCTGGCCGGGCTGATGATCTGGCCGCCGCCCGGGTAGTCGGGGCCCGGCAGCAAGTCGAACAGCTCGCTGTCGGCCAGCTTCGGGGTCTTGATCAGCGCCACACAGGCCGCGGCCACCTCGCCCAGGTTGTGGCTGGGAATCTCGGTGGCCAGGCCCACGGCGATACCGCTGGCGCCATTGAGCAGGGTGAAAGGCAGACGGGCCGGCAGCTGCTTGGGCTCTTCGGTGGAACCGTCGTAGTTGGGCTGGAAGTCCACCGTGCCTTCGTCGATCTCATCGAGCAGCAAAGTGGATATCTTGGCCAGGCGCGCTTCGGTGTAACGCATGGCGGCGGCGCCGTCGCCGTCGCGGCTGCCGAAGTTGCCCTGGCCGTCGATCAGCGGGTAACGCTGCGCGAAATCCTGCGCCATGCGCACCAGCGCGTCGTAGGCGGCCTGGTCACCGTGCGGGTGGAAACGGCCCAGCACGTCGCCGACCACACGCGCGCTCTTGACCGGTCTGGCCGCAGTGTTGCTGTTGGGTCCGCTGTAACCCAGGCCCATGCGCGACATCGAGTACAGGATGCGGCGCTGCACCGGCTTCTGGCCGTCGCAGACATCGGGCAGGGCCCGGCCCTTGACCACGCTGAGCGCGTACTCGAGGTAGGCGCGTTGCGCGTAATGGGCCAGGGTCAGGGCGTCGTCGCCGGCCGGGTCGGTCGTGGGATCTAGCGTCGTGGAATCCATGGGGTCTTCAGTAGTTCAGGGCCCAATGCGACTCGGCGTCGTCGATGCGGGCCAGCTGGGAAGCTTGTGCGGCACGCCAGGTCGGCGGCTTGAGCACGGTGTACAGGGCCAGCACGGTGCGCACGTAGTCCTGGGTCTCGCGTATGGGTGGCACCTGGTTGCCGGCCTTGCGCACCGTGCGCAGACCGGCGTTGTAGGCCGCCAGCACCAGGTCCAGGCGTTCGGGGAATTTGTCAAGCAGGCGACGCAGATGACGGCTGCCGATCTGGATATTGGTGCGTGCATCGATGAGCTGGCGTGCCACCGGACGACGCCGGACATCGGCCAGGCCATAACCACGCGCCGTGGCCGGCATGAGCTGCATGAGCCCCACCGCACCCTTGGGCGACACGGCATCGGCATCGAAGCCCGATTCGGTGGCGATCAGGGCCTGCAGCAGTTCGTAATCGATGCCATGCGCGCGCGCGGCCTCGCGCAGCAGGTGGCGCACGGCCTTGTAGTCGGGCGAGATTTCAAAGAAGGCATGCAGCCGCGTGGGCGCCATGGGCACGCCGCGCGCGCGCGCGGCGTTTTCGGGCACCTCGTCCGAGAAATAGAGCTCGTAGCGTTCGTCCACGCGCTCGGTGGCAAAGTGGGTCACGCCCTTCTCGTTGACATAGGCCCAGACGTCGGCGCGCGCCACACCCTGCCCCAAGAGGAGGAGCATGGCCAGCACAACGAGGACCGGGCGAGTCAACATCAGATGTCCACCTCCACCGTATCCCCATGCAGCTCCATGAGCTCGCGGCGCGCCGCGGCCTCGCCCTTGCCCATGAGCTTGGTGATCTCGCCCTCGGTCTGCAGGTTGTCGAAAGTGCCCAGGCGCACCTGCAGCAGGCGGCGCGTGTCGGGGTTCAGCGTGGTCTCCCAGAGCTGCTCGGCGTTCATCTCGCCCAGGCCCTTGAAGCGGCTGATCTGGCAACGCTCCTTGGCCACGCCCTCCTTGGCGCATTTGTCGAGGATGGCGGTGAGCTCGCCCTCGTCCAGGGCATAGGCCTTGCTGGCGGCCTTCTTGCCGCGCGCGGGCACGTCCACACGGAACAGCGGCGGGCGCGCCACGTAGACGTTGCCGGACTCGATGAGCCTGGGGAAATGGCGGAAGAAGAGCGTCAGCAGCAGCACCTGGATGTGCGAGCCGTCCACGTCGGCATCGCTCAGGATGCAGACCTTGCCGTAACGCAGGCCGCTCAAGTCCGGCGTGTCGCCGGGGCCGTGCGGGTCCACGCCGATGGCGACCGAGATGTCGTGGATTTCGGTGTTGGCAAACAGGCGGTCGCGTTCCACCTCCCAGGTGTTGAGCACCTTGCCGCGCAGGGGCAGGATGGCCTGGCTTTCCTTGTCGCGGCCCATCTTGGCGCTGCCGCCGGCCGAGTCACCCTCGACCAGGAAGAGTTCGTTGTGGTTCAGGTCGCGGCTCTCGCAATCGGTCAGCTTGCCCGGCAGCACGGCCACGCCCGAGCCCTTGCGCTTTTCGACCTTCTGGCCCGCGCGCTGGCGCGTCTGCGCGGCCCGGATGGCCAGTTCGGC
>JAGWTL010000230.1 GCA_028869035.1 Burkholderiales bacterium
AAGATCCACCGCGTTGAAGACTGGGGCCGTCGTCAGATGGTCTACATGATCAACAAGCTGGCCAAGGCCCATTACCTGTGTCTGAACATCGAGGCCGACCAGGCCGTGATGGCTGAACTGGAGCACGCCTTCAAGTTCAACGACGCCGTGCTGCGTCACCTGACGGTTCTGAAGAAGAAGGCCGACACCGGCCCGTCTTCCATGATGAAGACCGTCGAGCGTGAAGACGCCCGCAAGGCCCAGCAGGCTGAATTCCAGGCCTGACCGTTAAAAGGAGTGAACCCCGGCGCCAACCAGCTGGACCTGAATGCTTCGATCGCAGAGCTGAGTGCCATGCGATACACCCCGGCCGGCGTGCCGGCCCTGGACCTGAGGCTCGAACACGAGTCGATGCGCCAGGAAGCAGGACAGGAACGGCAGGTGAAAGCCAGCGCCAAGGCGGTTGCCTTTGGCGCCCTGGCCGAGCGGCTTGCGAAGCAGGCGGTCGGCAGCAGCTGGAGGTTCCAAGGCTTTGTCGCCACTCCCCGCAACGGCAAGAACCTGGTGTTCCACATCCAAGATTTCAGTCAAGATTAAACAGGAGGCCCCATGGCCACGTTCAAGAAGTTCAACAAAGACAAGCGTCCCAAGCGCAACACCCAGTCGCTGCTGTTCAAGCGCAAGCGCTTCTGCCGCTTCACCGTCGCTGGCGTCGAGGAAATCGACTACAAGGACATCGACACGCTGCGTGATTTCGTCGCCGAAAACGGCAAGATCATCCCGGCTCGCCTGACCGGCACCCGCGCGATCTACCAGCGCCAGCTCAACACCGCCATCAAGCGCGCGCGTTTCCTCGCGCTGCTGCCCTACAGCGACCAGCACAAGATCTAAGGAGTAGAGCCATGCAAATCATTCTGCTCGACAAGGTCGTGAACCTCGGCAACCTCGGCGAAATCGTCAAGGTCAAGGACGGCTACGCCCGCAACTTCCTGATCCCCTCGGGCCGCGCCCGTCGCGCCACCGAAGCCGCCAAGAAGGACTTCGAAGCCCGCCGCGCCGAACTGGAAAAGGCCGCTGCCGCCAAGCTGGCTGAGTCCCAGGCACTGGGCGAGAAGCTGGCCGGCACCACCCTCAAGCTGACCCAGAAGGCCGGCGTGGACGGTCGCCTGTTCGGTTCCGTCACCAACTTCGACATCGCCGAAGAACTGGTCAAGACTGGCTACAAAGTGAGCAAGGCCCAGGTGCGCATGCCCAACGGCCCGATCAAGATGGTCGGCGACAGCACCGTCAGCGTGGCCCTGCACACGGACGTGGTCGTCGAGATCAACGTCTCGGTGTACGGCGAAACCGCCTGATCCGGTTGATCCCCTGAAAGCCGCCGGGCCCTGGCCCAGGCGGCTTTTTTCATGGCGACGCGGAAAAACTTATCCTCGCAAGTACACAGCCTGCCCACAGTTATTCAGAGGGTTGTCCACAGCATTTCACTCGACGCTGGGCCTGCGGCGTCGTAGGATAGAAAACCAGAAGGAACACCACCGAATGTCAGCTGTTTTGACCGCCGTAGACGATAGCTACGGCCCGGATCGTCAGATCGCGCAGCTGCGCGTGCCGCCGCACTCCATCGAGGCCGAATCCAGTGTGCTGGGCGGTCTCTTGCTCGACAACGCCGCCTGGGACCGCGTCAGCGACCTGCTGGGTGATGGCGACTTCTACCGCTACGAACACCGCCTGGTCTACGCCGCCATGGCCACGCTGATCAACGCCAGCCGCCCGGCCGACGTGATCACTGTTTTCGAGCAATTGCAAAGCCAGGGCAAGGCCGAGGAAACCGGGGGGCTGGCCTACCTGAATGCCTTGGCCCAGTACGTGCCCAGCGCCGGCAATATCCGCCGTTACGCCGAGATCGTGCGCGAGCGCGCCATCCTGCGCAAGCTGGTGGCCGCCAGCGACGAGATCGCCACCAGCGCCTTCAACCCGCAGGGCCGGCCGGTGGCCACCATCCTGGACGAGTCCGAGCAGAAGATCTTCAACATCGGCGAGGAAGGCTCGCGCATGAAGCGCGGCTTCCAGTCCATGGACACCCTGGTGGTGGACCTGCTGGACCGCGTGCAGGAGATGGCCGACAACCCCAACGACATCACGGGCGTGCCCACCGGCTTCTATGACCTGGACCGCATGACCTCCGGCCTGCAGCCGGGGGACATGATCGTGCTGGCCGCGCGCCCCTCCATGGGCAAGACGGCCTTTGCCATCAACATCGCCGAGCACGTGGCGCTCAACGAGCAGCTGCCGGTGGCGGTGTTCTCCATGGAAATGGGCGCGGCCCAGCTGGCGGTGCGCATCGTCGGCTCCATCGGCCGCATCGACCAGGGGCATCTGCGTACCGGAAAATTGACGGATGAGGAGTGGCCGCGCCTGACCGAGGCCATCGAGAAGCTGCGCACCATCTCCCTGCACATCGACGAGACCGCCGGCCTCACGGCCAGCGAACTGCGCGCCAATGCGCGCCGCCTGGCGCGCCAGTGCGGCGGCAAGCTTGGCCTCATCGTGGTGGACTACCTGCAGCTCATGAGCGGCTCATCCGGCAACGACGAGAACCGCGCCACCGAACTCGGCGAAATCTCGCGCGGCATGAAGATGCTGGCCAAGGAGCTGGGCTGCCCGCTGATCGCGCTCTCGCAGCTCAACCGCAGCGTGGAAACCCGCCCCGACAAGCGCCCCATGATGAGCGATCTGCGCGAGTCCGGCGCCATCGAGCAGGACGCCGACATCATCATGTTCATCTACCGCGACGAGTACTACACCAAGGACGCCTGCAAGGAGCCCGGTGTGGCCGAAATCATCATCGCCAAGCAGCGTAACGGCCCGACGGGTGTGGTCAAGCTGGCCTTCCTCAAGAACCTGACGCGTTTCGAGAGCCTGGCAGGCGGCTACGGCAGCGGCGACTTCTGATCCGTCGCGTTAATGAACAAGGGGCCCTCGGGCCCCTTTTTTGTTGGTGTGTCGGACCCGCAAGGTTTAGAGCACTTCGCTCGCGAAATCCGCCAGCCGTGAACGCTCGCCGCGCGCCAGCGTGATGTGGCCGCCGTGCGGCCAGCCCTTGAACTTGTCGACCGCAAAGGTCAGGCCCGATGAGCCTTCGGTCAGGTAGGGTGTGTCGATCTGCGCCAGGTTGCCCATGCAGATGATCTTGGTGCCCGGGCCGGCGCGCGTGATCAGGGTCTTCATCTGCTTGGGTGTGAGGTTCTGCGCCTCGTCGATGATGACGTACTTGCTCATGAAGGTGCGCCCGCGCATGAAGTTCATGCTCTTGATCTTGATGCGGCTGCGGATCAGCTCGGACGTGGCCGCGCGCCCCCATTCACCGGCGCCGGTGTCGGTCTTGGAGAGCACCTCGAGGTTGTCGTCCAGGGCGCCCATCCAGGGGCCCATTTTCTCCTCCTCGGTGCCGGGCAGGAAACCGATGTCCTCGCCCACGCTCACGGTGGCGCGGGTCACGATGATCTCGGTGTAGCGGCGGTCGTCCAGCACCTGGGTCAGGCCGGCGGCCAGGGCCATCAGGGTCTTGCCGGTGCCGGCTGTACCGGTCAGGGTGACGAAGTCCACTTCCGGGTCCATCAGCAGGTTCATGGCGAAGTTCTGCTCGCGGTTGCGCGTGGCGATGCCCCAGACGGCATGCTTGAGGTGGGTGTAGTCCTTGAGCGTTTTGAGCACAGCGCTTTTGCCCCGGATTTCGGTGACGCGCGCGTAGAAATTGGGCTCTCCCGGCGCCTCGAAGTAGACGAACTGGTTGATCAGCAGGCTGGGCACAACGGGCCCGGTGATGCGGTAGTAGGTGTGCGGACCCTGTTGCCAGCTCTCCACGCTCTGGCCCTCGGTGGTCCAGAAGTCGGGTGGCAGCGCCAGCGAGCCGGAGTAGAGCAGGTCGCCGTCTTCCAGCGTCTTGTCGTTCTGGTAGTCGTCGGTGGCCAGGCTCAGGGCGCGCGCCTTGACGCGCATATTGATGTCCTTGGACACCAGCACCACCTCGCGCGGCGCGTACTGCACCCGCAGCGCCTCCACCACGCCCAGGATCTGGTTGTCGGCCTTGCCCTGGGGCAGGCTGGTGGGCAGGGTGTAGTTGAGCGGTTGCGTCTGGAAGAAGAGCTTGCCGCCGGCTTCTCGGTGGCCCGTGCTGTCGAGCTTCAGTCCGGTGGTGATGTCGGCGCCCTGGGCACCGGCCAGGGCGTCCAGCGTGCGGCTGGTCTGGCGCGCATTGCGCGCCACTTCCGTCATGCCCTTTTTATGGCCGTCGAGTTCCTCCAGCACGATCATGGGCAGGAAGATGTCGTGTTCCTCGAAGCGGAACAGGCACATGGGGTCGTGCAGCAGTACATTGGTGTCGAGCACAAAGAGCTTGCTCGGGCCTGTGGGCGTGATCCGTTTGGGGCGGACCCTGGCCTGCGGCTGGTTGATCGCTGCGGCCGGGCGGGCCGGCTGGCGCAGGCTCACCACGGGCGCGGCGGGAGGGGCCAGGGCTTCAGCCCCCAGGCCACCACCGTGTTCGAACATATCGCGGGCTTGCGTTTTGTCTGCGGGTTCCGGGCCGTCAAAGGACGCCGACGTCTTGCGGCCGCTGCGTGGTTTGCCACGGGCCGGGGCTTCGAAGGCTTCAGGGGAGAGGAGGGCGGCGCGTTTGGTGGGGGCGGGGGGCAGGGGCATGTGGGTATGGGCAGGAAGAGTGTGGGACAGATGCCATGCGGAAAACAAAAAAGCCGCCCGGTAAACCTGGGCGGCTTTGTTTGGCGTGAGCGGTTGCAAACCTCAACGGCATGAATTCATTATGCATGAGCCGTTTGAAAGTACATGCCCCTGTTGCTCAAAAGCATCAGGGCCGACCAAACTCAGGCGGTAGCGGCTGCGGCGGCTTTCTTCAGGGTCTTGACAGCCTTGAGGACCTCGTCCACGTGGCCGGGGACCTTGAGGCCGCGCCATTCCTGCTTGAGGATACCGTCGGCGCCGATCAGGAAGGTGCTGCGCTCGATGCCCTTGACCTTCTTGCCGTACATGATCTTGTTCTTGACCACGCCGAACATGTGGCACATCTTTTCTTCGGTG
>JAGWTL010000231.1 GCA_028869035.1 Burkholderiales bacterium
TGCGGGCCCTGGCCGCGCTGGCCGGGCGCAAAGCGGCCATGGAGCGCGTCTGCGGCAATCTTCAGGTGGACATCACGAAGGCACGCACAATACTGGCCTGGCGTCCTCCGCAGAGCGTGCGGCAGGGACTGTCGCAAACGGTATCGCATTGCAAACCATGAAAAAGCGCGTGTTCGATCTGTGCCTGGCTGTCTTCGCGGTCCTGGTGCTGGGCCTTCCCATGCTGGTGATCGCGCTCGTGGTCAAGCTCAGCAGCAGGGGACCTATCCTGTACTGGTCGGATCGGATAGGGCGGGACAACCGGATCTTCAGCATGCCCAAGTTTCGCAGCATGCGGGTCGGAACCTCGGCGGTCGCCACGCATTTGCTGGAGAACCCCCAGGCCTGGCTGACGCCGGTGGGGGGGCTGCTGCGCAAGACCAGCCTGGACGAGTTGCCGCAGCTGTGGAGCATCCTCAAGGGGGACATGAGTTTTGTCGGCCCCCGGCCGGCCCTGTTCAACCAGGCCGACCTGATAACGCTGCGCACACAGCATGGGGTGCATGAGGCGCTGCCGGGGCTCACGGGCTGGGCTCAGATCAACGGCCGGGACGAACTGCCCATTCCGCAGAAGGTCGCGCTCGACGTCGAATACCTGAAGCGTCGGTCGTTCTGGTTCGATCTGCAGATAATCTTGGCCACGGCCGTGAAGGTCGTCCGCCGTGACAGTGTTTCGCATTGATCGCAGGACATCAACAAGAGGAGTGCACCGTGGGCAATCTGATCGAGATCCAAACCCAGATCGAGAAGCTGCAAAAGCAGGCCGCCGACATCAAGTCGCGTGAATTCGACAAGACCGTGAAGGACATCATCGCCAGGATGCAGGCCTTCGGCATTACGCTGAAGGATCTGCAGAGCGGCATGGGCAAGAAGGGCGCCAAGGCCCGCCCGGGCCGGCCGCGCGGCGCAAAGGCGGCGGCGGGCAAGGCGGCAACAGGCAAAACTGCGACCAAGCGTGCCAGGAAGCCCAGCAAGCAGGCCGGCACGAAGGTGGCGCCCAAGTACCGCGGACCCAACGGGGAAGCCTGGAGCGGGCGTGGCGTGATGCCGCGCTGGCTGGCTGCGCTCGTGGCCCAGGGCAAGACCCGCGAGAGTTTTGCCATCAAGGGCTGAGGCAACGGCAACGCCAATGCCAATGCAGCACAAGATTCTTGCCTGGCCGCGGGCCGTGAAACGCCTGGTGGTGGTGGCCATGGACGTGGTCTTGTCGCTGCTGGCGACCTGGCTGGCTTTTACCCTGCGCCTGGACAATCCGAACTGGCCGGATGAGATGCAGCTGCGCGTTTATGTGCTGGCGCCGCTGCTGGCCATCCCGGTTTTCGTGCGTCTGGGCCTGTACCGCGCCATCTTTCGTTATACCGGGCAGGCCGCGCTGCTGACAACGGCCAAGGCGGTGGCGATCTACGGTGTCTTGCTGCTGGGTGTCCTGCTGTGGGCGCGCTGGACCAATGTGCCGCGCAGCATGGGCGTTTTGCAACCCCTGATCTTCCTGCTGCTTGTCGGCGGCAGCCGTGCCTTGGCGCGCTTCTGGCTGGCCGGCTGGGGGCGCACGCATGCGGGTCGAAGCCGCTTTCTGATCTATGGGGCCGGGCTGGCCGGTGCGCAGACGGCGGCGGCCCTGGGCATGAGTGGCCAGCACGAACTCGTCGGCTTCGTTGACGACGACACGGCCAAGATCGGGCGCAGCATCAATGGCGTGCCGGTCCACGCCAGCCGGGACATAGCGGCCCTGGTGGAGCGTGAGGGCATCACCGACATCCTGCTGGCGCTGCCCAGTGTGACGCGCGAGCGTCGCAACCGCATCATCGAAAGCCTGCGGCATCTGCCCCTGCACATCCGCACCCTGCCGGGCATGTCGGACCTGACGAGTGGCCGGGTCACCGTGCAGGATTTTCGTGAACTCGATATCGAGGACCTGCTCGGGCGCGATCCGGTGCCGCCCGATGCCGAACTGCTGGCCCGTGACCTGTCGAGGATGGTCGTGCTGGTGACGGGGGCCGGCGGCAGCATCGGCAGCGAACTCTGCCGCCAGATCCTGCGCCAGCAGCCCAGCCGGCTGCTGCTGCTCGATCACAGCGAGTTCGCGCTTTACAGCATCCACCAGGAATTGCTGGCCGCGTGCGCGGAGCTGGGTGGCGCGATCGAGCTGGTGCCCCTGCTGGGCAGCGTGAACCAGGAGGCCCGGCTGCATGAAATCTGCCGCCAGTACCTCCCCCACACGGTCTACCATGCCGCCGCCTACAAGCATGTGCCGCTGGTGGAGTCCAATCCCGCCGAAGGCATACGCAATAACGTCTTCGGCACGTTGAACATGGCGCGTGCGGCCCAGGCCGCAGGGGTGGCACGTTTTGTCCTGGTCTCGACCGACAAGGCCGTGCGGCCGACCAACGTCATGGGCGCCAGCAAGCGCATGGCCGAACTGGTGCTGCAGGCCCTGGCGGCCGAGGCCGGCCAGACCTGTTTCAGCATGGTGCGCTTCGGCAATGTGCTGGGTTCCAGCGGCAGCGTGGTGCCCCTGTTCCGTCGCCAGCTGGCGGCCGGCGGGCCGCTGACGGTCACGCATGCGGAGGTCACGCGCTATTTCATGACCATCCCCGAGGCCGCCCAGCTGGTGCTGCAGGCCGGCGCCATGGCCGGCGGTGGCGAGGTGTTCGTGCTGGACATGGGCGAGCCGGTGCGTATCCTGGACCTGGCGCACCGCATGGTGGAGCTGTCCGGGCTGACGGTGCGTGACCACGAGCACCCCCAGGGCGACATCGAGATCGCCATCACGGGCCTGCGCCCGGGTGAAAAGCTCTACGAGGAACTGCTGATCGGCGACAACCCCACGCCGACCGGCCATCCGCGCATCATGAAGGCGCATGAAGATTTGCTGCCCTGGCAGGAGCTGGCCGGGCAGCTCGAGCGTTTGCGGATCGCTGCCGACGGTGCTGATGAGCAAGGCATCCGTCGTGTCTTGCAGGCTTGCGTACATGGCTATGGGGCACACACCAGCTAAGGCTCACCTGGCGGACCCTTGCTGTGTCACTTGTGAGTGAAATAGTTGGCATATACTAGTGCGCTATCCATTTGCGATGGAAGGAGCAAAGCATGACTGCCACGACCGTGTTCATCAACAATCGCAGCCAGGCCATCAGGCTGCCAGCAGAACTGCGTCTGCCTGAAAACGTGAAGCGGGTGGATGTGCGTGCCCGGGGCAGCGAGCGCATCATTGCGCCATTGGGCCAGTCGTGGGACAGTTTCTTCATCAATGGGCCCGAAGCGGCCGACGATTTCATGGAATCGCGCGCCAGCCAGCATCAGCCCGAGCGCGAGGCGCTGTAATGTTGCGCTACTTGCTGGACACCAATATCGTGATCTATGTCATCAAGCGCCGTCCCATGTCGGCGCTGGAGTTGTTCAATGAGCACGCGGGCCACATGGCAATCTCTTGCATCACGCTGGCCGAATTGCTGCACGGCGCCGAGAAGAGCAGCGCGCCAGCGCGTTCTCTGGCCACAGTGGAAGACTTTTGCAGCCGCCTGGAAGTGCTGCCCTATGGCCCCAAGGCCGCACAGCATTACGGTAGCATTCGTAGCGCACTTGAAAAACAGGGGCAAGCCATAGGCGTCAACGACCTGCATATTGCGGCGCATGCCCGCAGTGAGGGCTTGACCCTGGTGTCCAACAACCAGCGCGAATTCGAGCGTGTGGAAGCCCTGCAACTGGCCAATTGGGTCATCTGAAAGTTCACCATGACCGACACCCTCGCCATCGCCCCGCACGACAAGGCCCAGATCCTGGCCCAGGCGCTGCCCTATATCCGTCGCTTCCATGGCAGGACCATGGTCATCAAGTACGGCGGCAACGCCATGACCGACCCCGCCCTGCAGGCCGCCTTTGCCGAGGACGTGGTGCTGCTCAAGCTGGTGGGCATCAATCCGGTGGTGGTGCACGGCGGCGGACCGCAGATCGAGACGGCGCTCAAGCGCCTGGGCAAGAAGGGCGAGTTCATCCAGGGCATGCGCGTGACCGATGCCGAGACCATGGAGGTGGTCGAATGGGTGCTGGCCGGTGAGGTGCAGCAGGACATCGTGGGCCTGATCAACCAGGCCGGCGGCAAGGCCGTGGGCCTGACCGGGCGCGACGGCGGCCTGATCCGCGCCAAAAAGCTCAGGATGGTGGACGCCAGCGACCCGGGCAAGGTGCATGACGTCGGCCTGGTGGGTGACATCGAGTCCATCGACCCCAGCGTGGTCAAGGCCCTGCAGGACGACGCCTTCATCCCGGTCGTCAGCCCCATCGGCTTCGGCGAGCACAACGAGAGCTACAACATCAACGCCGACGTGGTGGCCGCCAAGCTGGCCACCGTGCTGCAAGCCGAAAAGCTGCTGATGCTGACCAACATCCCCGGCGTGCTGGACAAGCAGGGGCAACTGCTGACCGAGCTGACCATGAAGCGCATCGACGAACTGGTGGCCGACGGCACCATCTCGGGTGGCATGCTGCCCAAGATCGCCGGCGCGCTGGACGCCGCCAAGAGCGGCGTGAACGCGGTGCACATCATCGACGGCCGTGTGCCGCACGCCATGCTGCTGGAAATCCTGACCGACCAGGCCTACGGCACGATGATTCGCTCCCATTGAGCGGGGCTTTCCCCCTCTCCCTTTGGGAGAGGGTGGTAAGCACCTTCCGCGGTGGAGCGCGCGTGGCCTCAAAGCTACAAATCGGAGTGGGCGGCCACTGAGGACTAAGCTCCAGCCGGCACTGTGCGAGAATCAAAAAAAGGATAGCCGTACACCATGTCTGACGCCGACCCAACCCCCGCCGCCGAGTCTGCCGAAACCCCGGCCCGCAAGCGCCCCAAGCCGGGCGAGCGCCGGGTCCAGATCCTGCAGGCCCTGGCCAGCATGCTGGAGCAGCCGGGCGCCGAGCGCATCACCACCGCGGCCCTGGCCGCCAAGCTGGAGGTGAGCGAGGCCGCCCTGTACCGCCATTTCGCCAGCAAAGCCCAGATGTTCGAGGG
>JAGWTL010000232.1 GCA_028869035.1 Burkholderiales bacterium
CGAGGTAGACCTCGGAGAGCTTCTCGCCCACGCCGATGATCAGGCCGCCGATGATGGCGCCGGGCACCGAGGTCAGGCCACCCAGGATGATCACGGGCAGTGCGCGCAGGGCGACGGTCGCCAGCGAGAATTGCACGCCCAGCTTGGAGCCCCAGATCATCCCGGCCACCAGCGCCACCACACCGGCCAGGCACCAGACGATGACCCAGATGCGGTTGAGCGGGATGCCGATGCTCTGCGCGGCCTGGTGGTCGTCGGCCACGGCCCGCAGCGCGCGGCCGGTGGCCGTCTTCTGGAAAAACAGCGAAAGCCCGGCCACCAGCACGGCGGCGATGGCCGCGGCGAACAGGTCTTCCTGGTTGATCAGCACGCCGCCTTCGAAGACCGACTCGAAGGCGAAGATCGGGTCCTTGGGCATGCCGATGTCGATCTTGTAGATGTCGCTGCCGAACAGGGTCTGGCCCAGGCCTTCCATGAAGTAGGTGATGCCCAGCGTGGCCATCAGCAGGGTGGCGCCTTCCTGGTTGACCAGGTGGCGCAGCACCAGGCGCTCGATCACCCAGGCCACGACGAACATGACGGCGCCGGCCAGCACGAAGCCAAAGGTATTGGCCAGCCATTTGTTGTCGATCCCGGTCCAGAGAGGGAACCACTCGGCAAAGCGCGCCATGGCCAGGGCCGCGAACAGCACCATGGCGCCCTGCGCGAAGTTGAACACGCCCGAGGCCTTGAAGATCAGCACAAAGCCCAGCGCCACGAGCGAATACAGCATGCCGGCCATCAGGCCGTTGAGCAGGGTCTCAAGAAAAAATGCCATGTCCTAGCTCCGTTCGCCCTGAGCCGGTCGTTGGGCTCCTGGCGTGATGAACCGTTGTTGCGGCGGCTTCGACATGCTCAGCCCGAACGGGTGGTTGTGGTTCTTCATATCAGTGGCTCGTGCCCAGATAGGCCCGGACCACTTCCTCGTTCTTGCGCACGGCGTCGGGTGTGCCGTCGCCGATCTTCCTGCCGTAGTCCAGCACCACCACCCGGTCGCTGATGTCCATCACCACGCCCATGTCGTGCTCGATCAGCACCACAGTCGTGCCAAACTCGTCGTTGATGTCGAGCACGAAGCGGCACATGTCCTGCTTCTCCTCCACGTTCATGCCGGCCATGGGCTCGTCCAGCAGCAGCACCTGCGGCTCCATGGCCAGGGCCCGGCCCAGGTCCACGCGCTTTTGCAGGCCGTAGGGCAGCTGGCCCACGGGCGTCTTGCGGTGCGCCTGGATCTCCAGGAAGTCGATGATGTGCTCGACGAACTCGCGGTGGCGGATCTCCTCGCGCTGGGCCGGGCCGAAACGCAGCGCCTGCAGCAGGATGTTGCTTTTGATCTTGAGGTTGCGCCCGGACATGATGTTGTCCAGCACGCTCATGCCCTTGAACAGGGCCAGGTTCTGGAAGGTGCGCGCCACGCCCATCTCGGCCACCTGGCGGCTGTTCATGTGGTCGAAGGTCTGCCCGCGGAAGGTGATGGTGCCGTGCTGCGGCGTGTAGACCCCGTTGATGCAGTTGAGCATGGAGCTCTTGCCCGCGCCATTGGGGCCGATGATGGCGCGGATCTCGTGCTCGCGCACGTCGAAGGAGATGTCGGTCAGCGCCTTCACGCCGCCGAAGGCCAGGGAGATGTTCTTCACATCCAGAATCACGTCGCCCAATTTTCCTTGCGTCATACCCAACCCCGCTCGCACTGAGCCGCCTGTCCTGAGCACTGCCGAAGGGGTCGAAGTGCTTGTGCATTGCTGGTCTGAAGGGCTTCGACAAGCTCAGCCCGAACGGTATTTTTTCTCATGCAACCGCCCTCACTGGGGTAAAGGTCTTGGCATCACGGATGGGCAGCGTGGCCGAGACGGTGCCGCTGCGGCCGTCCTCGAACTTCACCTGGGTCTCGATGAACTGCTCGCTGCGGCCCGCGTAGAGCGCTTCGATCAGCACGGCGTATTTGTCGCCGATGAAACCGCGGCGCACCTTGCGCGTGCGCGTGAGCTCGTCGTCGTCGGGGTCCAGTTCCTTGTGCAGCACCAGGAAACGCGCGATCTGCGTATCGGCCATGCCGGCCTCGGTGGCCAGGCCGGCATTGACCTGCTGCACGCACTCGGCCAGCATGTCCAGCACCTGGGGCTTGCCGGCCAGGTCCACGTAACCGCTGTAGGGCAGGCCCTGGCGCTCGGCCCAGTTGCCCACGGCCTCGAAGTCGATGTTGAGGAAGGCGCAGACCTGCTCGCGGCCGTGGCCGAAAACCACCGCTTCCTTGATCTGCGGGAAGAACTTGAGCTTGTTCTCGATGTAGTTGGGCGCGAAGATCGCACCCGCCGCCATCTTGCCCACGTCCTTGGCGCGGTCGATGATGATCAGGTGCCCATCCGGGTCGATCACACCGGCATCGCCCGTGTGGAAAAACCCCTCGGCGTCCATGACCTCGGCCGTGGCTTCGGGGCGCTTGTAGTACTCCTTGAGCACCGAGACGCCGCGCACCAGCACCTCGCCGCTGTCGGCAATCCTGATCTCGATGCCCGGCGCCGCCTCGCCCACGCTGTTGAGCTTGACGCGGCCGTTTTTCTGAATGCAGACGTAGGCGCAGGTCTCGGTCTGGCCGTAGAGCTGCTTGAGGTTGATGCCGATGGAACGGTAGAAGCGGAACAGATCGGGCCCGATGGCCGCGCCCGCCGTGTAGGCCACGCGGATGCGTGACAGACCCAGCACATTGCGCAGCGGCCCGTAGATCAGCACATTGCCCAGCGCATAGAGCAGGCGGTCGCCCAGCCCCACGGGTTTTCCGTCCAGGAGCTCGGCGCCGCAGCGGCGCGCCACGGCCATGAACTTGCCGTACAGCCAGCGCTTCGGGGCAGCCGCGTCTTCCATGCGGATGGAGACCGAGGTCAGCATGCCCTCGAACACCCGCGGCGGGGCGAAGTAATAACTCGGTCCGATCTCGCGCAGGTCGATGCTCACCGTCTCGGCCGACTCGGGGCAGTTGATGGTGAAACCCGCCACCAGCCATTGGGCGATGGAAAAGAGGTGGTCCCCCACCCAGGCCGGCGGCAGGTAGGAAATGATGTTGTCCTCGGGCACCAGGCCGTCCACCTGCACCCCGCCCTGCGCGGCGGCAATGAAACTCGCATGGGTCTGGCACACGCCCTTGGGCCGGCCCGTGGTGCCCGAGGTGTAGAGGATGACCGACACATCCGAGGGCTCACCCTGGGCCACCGACTTCGCATAGAAGTCCGGATGCGTGCGCTCGTAGGCGCGGCCCAGCTCGAACAGGCGCTCGATGCTGATCAGGCCCTCGTGCCGGTAGTTGCGCAGGCCGCGCGGGTCGCCGTAGACGATGTGCTGCAGCAGGCCACCGTCCACATCCTTAAGGCTCTCGCGCAGCTCCAGCAGCTTGTCGACCTGCTCCTGGTTCTCGGCAAAGGCGTAATGGATCTCAGCGTCCTGCAGCACGAAGGCCATCTCGCTGGCGATCGCGTCCTGGTACATGGGCACGGGCACCCCGCGCAGGCTCTGCGCCACGACAAAGGCCAGATAGAGATGCGGCCGGTTGTCGCCCACGATGGCCAGGTTCTGCCCGGGCTTGAAACCCAGGGCCGCCAGGCCGCAGCTCATGAGCTTCACGTCCTCGGCCGCACGCGCCCAGCCCCAGGTCTGCCAGATGCCGTATTCCTTCTCGCGCAGGGCCGGGGCTTGCGGCCGCTCGGCTGCGTGCTGCATCAGGAGTCGCGGGAAGGTCGTCTGCATCCTGTTTCCTTGTGGACTTGCGGCCCATGGTAGGGCGGTGGTTTGACGTTTTGTTGTCGTTACGACGACAATTCAGGGCAATCCCTAGCTGGGACTTACCCGCCCATGACAACCGAATCCAGCCTGCACCAGCGTCGGCGCGCCCTCACCGAACCTGAACTCGCGGGCATCCCCTGGCTGCCCCGGCTCACGCCGGATGAACGCGCTTATGCCGCGGGGGAGTTGCAGATCAGCGAAGCCCAACCCGGTGACCTGGTCTGCCGCATGGGCCGGCCCGTGACCTACTGGTTCGGCGTGGTCGACGGCCTGCTCAAGATGAGCAGCGAAAACGCCGAGGGCCAGTCCCTGACTTTTGCCGGCCTGCCCCCGGGCGGCTGGTTCGGCGAGGGCACGGTGCTCAAGCGCGAGAGCTACCGCTACAACGTGCAGACCCTGCGCAAGAGCCTGGTGGCCGGCCTGCCTGTGGAGAGCTTCCACCGCCTGCTGGACCAGTCCATCGGCTTCAACCGCTTCGTGATGAACCAGCTCAACGAGCGCCTGGGCCAGTTCATCGCGGCGCGCGAGATCGACCGCATGAACAGCCCCGACCTGCGCGTCGCGCGCAGCCTGGCCGCGCTCTTCCACCCCGTGCTCTACCCCGGCGTGGGCGAGGTGCTGCGCATCACCCAGCAGGAACTGGCCTATCTGGTGGGCCTGTCACGCCAGCGGGTCAACGAAGCCCTGGCCAACCTGCAGGCCCAGAACCTGATCCGCATCGAGTACGGCGGCCTGCGCGTGCTCGACCTAGAAGGCCTGAGGTATATGAAGCACCCCCCGAGCGGCTGACGCCGCTCGATGCTCGCGGCCTGAGTCCGCGGCTCTTCAGGCTGTCCAAGCCTGCGCAGGCAGGCTTGGAGCCGCAGCCCTCAGCCCTCTCTCGCCTGCGGCGGAGGGGGGCGCACCCAGTGGCCCGGCGAAGCCGGTTCCACGGGTGCCCTGGAACGACCAGCTGCGCGGCCTTGTGCATCCCTGCCAACCCTGACCGTTACGAAGAGGTCCCAAACCAGGGCGCCCGCGGAGCTGGCTTCGCCAAGCCACTGTGCCACTCGGGGGGTGTCTCACAGAGGCAGATTCAGGCGCACACCCAGCGTCCAGTTGAAGCCGGGCGCCGGTTCGTAGAACTGGCTGGCCGCCTGGTTCACGATGACCGAACCCACATAACGCTGGTCCGTCACGTTGTCCAGGCGCCCGTAGGCCGTCAGGCTGCCCTTGCCCGCCACCGG
>JAGWTL010000233.1 GCA_028869035.1 Burkholderiales bacterium
GGAAGGGCGGCAATCGTGGCCGCGACACGGGCAGCAGCCCGGCCCCGACGGCCTCCAAGGCGCAGGAAGGGCAGGAGGCCGTGCAGCTGATGACCGTGCATGCCAGCAAGGGCCTGGAGTTCGACGTGGTGTTCATCACGGGCCTGGAAGAGGGTCTGTTCCCGCACGAGAACGCCATGAGCGACTTCGACGGGCTGGAGGAAGAGCGCCGCCTGATGTACGTGGCCATCACGCGCGCGCGCCGGCGCCTGTACCTGAGCCACTCGCAGACGCGCATGCTGCACGGCCAGACCAGGTACCACATCCGCAGCCGTTTCTTCGACGAGCTGCCCGAGGAAACGCTTAAGTGGATCACGCCGAAGAACCAGGGTTTCGGCAGCGGTTTTGCACCACCGGCCTCGGGCTACAGGCAGCAGCGTGAAGGCTGGAGCGAGGGTTGGAAGGGCGGCAATCGTGGCCGCGACACGGGCAGCAGCCCGGCCCCGACGGCCTCCAAGGCGCAGGAAGCTGCTACCGGCCTGAAACTCGGCATGCGGGTCTTCCACAACAAGTTCGGCGAGGGCACGGTGCTGACGCTGGAAGGCAGCGGGGACGACGCGCGCGCGCAGATCAACTTCCCGCGCCACGGCACCAAGTGGCTGGCGCTGTCAGTGGCGAAGCTCACGCCGGTGGTCTGAATTCGCGCACGTCGGGCAGCGCCTCGGCCCGAGGGCTTCACGAAACTGTCACGCGGTTTTTATAACATGCGCATGCCTGCTCCAGGCTTCGTGTTCAACTTTCTGAAAGTTCCGTCATGCCGACCCTGTCTTCGCTGTCCCGCCGCCAGGCGCTCCAATTGTTTGCCAGTTCGCCTCTGCTGCCCCTGGGGACGCTGGCCTCCGGCGCACTGCTGACCGGCTGCGCGACAGGCGGCGCCACGGCGGCAGGCGGTGACTTCCTGTCGGCCAGCTTCACGGCCATGGCCGCGCCGACGCTGGCCGATCCGGCGGCCATGGCCACCACCACGGTGGCCTCCGGCCTGCAGGTCCGGCGCGCCGACGGCAGTGTGCAGAGCTACAAGCTGGCTTATCGGCCTTTCTTCGTGACCGGGGACCTGGTGCCGGACGGCAAGGGGGGGCAGTTGTTGGCCGGCGGCTACTACGACATCCTGAACCGCCCCATCATCGACAGGTCGGCGCCGGGCAAGGAGCGCCAAGTATTTTCGGATTGCCCGGACGGCACTTCGCTGCTGCAGCTGGCCAATCCCAAAGTGCCCGGCATCAAGGGCAAGGCGCTCTTTGCCGTGGTGCAGTTCGAGTACGCCACCCGCAATCTGGGCGGCGCCAAGACCTATGGCACGCTGCCGTCGCCGATCGCCGTGCTGACCCTGGACCAGGATCAGACCACCGGCCAGCTCAACCTGGTGAAGTACCACAACGTCGATACCTCGTCGGTGCAAGGCTTGTGGATCACCTGTGGCGCCAGCCTCTCGCCCTGGAACACCCATCTGTCCAGCGAGGAATACGAGCCCGATGCTTTCAACCCCGGCGACAAGCGTTTCAAGGCTTTCAGCAGGAACCTGTTTGGCGACGAGAGCGTCGCCAACCCTTACCACTATGGCCACCTGCCGGAAGTCACGGTGCACCCGGATGGTTCGGGCTCGATCGTCAAGCACTTCTGCATGGGGCGCATCTCGCACGAACTGGTCGAAGTCATGCCCGACCAGCGCACCGTTCTGATGGGTGACGACGCCACCAACGGCGGTCTGTTCATGTTCATCGCCGACAAGGCTGCCCGCCTGTCCGCCGGTACGCTGTACGTCGCCAAGTGGGAGCAGACCTCCGCCGTCGGTCCGGGCAGCGCCACGCTGTCGTGGATCAAACTTGGTCACGCCACCAGTGACGAGATCGAAGCGCTGGCGAACAAGCTCAAGCCGACCGACATCATGGACGTCAAGACGGCCGATCCGCGCGATGCCAGCTACACGAAGATCCGCTACGCCGGCAAGGACAACTGGATCAAGGTCGCGCCGGGCATGGAGAAGGCGGCGGCTTTCCTGGAGACGCACCGTTACGCGGCCCTGGCGGGCGGCAGCATGGGTTTCACCAAGATGGAGGGCACCACCGTAAACGCGCGCGACAAGGTGGCCTATTCGGCCATGAGCTACATCCAGGAGTCCATGGTGGACGGGACGACCGACATCAAGGTGCAAGGCCCCAAGTCCGGCGCCGTCTATGCGCTCAACCTCAAGGGTGGGCAACAGGACCGGGCCGGCGCTGCCATCGACAGCACATGGGTGCCGGTGGACATGGCGGCTCCCGCAGCGCTGGTGGGCAAGGACCTGGCCATGCCCGATGCGCTGGGCAATCTGTCCCATGCCGATCACATTGCCAATCCGGATAACATCAAGTTCTCCGAGAAGCTGCGCACCTTGTTCATCGGTGAAGACAGCGGCCGCCACGTCAACAACTTCCTGTGGGCCTACAACGTCGATACGCAGCGGCTGTCGCGCATCCTGTCGTGCCCGGCGGGTGCGGAATCGACCGGCCTGCAGTCGGTCGATGCGCTCAACGGCTGGACCTATATCATGAGCAATTTCCAGCACCCGGGTGACTGGGAAAAACCGCTGCACGACAAGGTCAAGGACGTGCTGGACCCGCTGGTCAAGGCGAATTACAAGGATCGCTTCGGCGCTGCGGTGGGCTACCTGACGGCCGACCCGGCCGGCCTGAAGCTGTAACCTCGGCGGCCTTAGCCCGCCAGTCCCACGAACATGTCCTGCACGTCGTCGTGGGCGTCGAGGGCGGCGAGGAAGGCTTCCACCTCCTCCAGCTGCTCGGCGCTCAGGCTGGCCGGGTCCACGGGGTTCTTGGGTTTGTAGCCCAGCTTGGCCGAGAGCACGGTGAAACCCTGGGCCGGCAGGGCGCGGCTCACCAGGTCCAGGTCGGCGGCATCCGTGATGAAGAGCGTGGCGCCATCTTCGCCAGCGGCTTCGAAGTCCTGCGCGCCGGCTTCGATAGCGGCCAGTTCGGCGTCAGCACCGGCAGCGGCCGGTTCGGCTTCAATCATGCCCACGTGGTCAAAATCCCAGGCCACCGAGCCCGAGGTGCCCAGCTGACCCTTGCGGAACAGCACGCGCATCTCGGGCGCGGTGCGGTTCACGTTGTCGGTCAGGCATTCCACCATCACGGGCACGCGGTGCGGGGCAAAACCTTCGTACATCACGTGCTCAAAGTTCACCACCTCACCGGTGAGGCCGGCGCCCTTCTTGATGGCACGCTCCAGCGTGTCCTTGGGCATGGAGGCCTTGCGGGCCTGCTCCACGGCCAGGCGCAGGCGTGAGTTCAGGGCAGGGTCGGCGCCGCCGCGTGCGGCGACCATGATTTCCTTGGCCAGCTTGCCGAAGAGCTTGCCCTTGGCGTCGGCGACCTGCGCCTTGCCTTTTGCTTTCCACTGCGCGCCCATGTCGGAACTTCCTTGTGCTGATGGCGCGCTCACGCGCCGGTTGGATTCAGGGGGTGGCTGTCGGCTCGTTGCCGGCGGCCGCGGCGGGCGGTTCATCGTCGGCGACAAAGCTGTCGCGGAAGGTGAACCAGATCGAGCTGAAGAACATGGCCGCCAGCAGCATGGCGGTGGGGAACATCAGCGTGTGCATCAGGCCGGGCTGGCCCAGCATGACTGTGAGGACCATGACCACCATGCCCACGCCCATGAACAGGCCCAGCCAGGCCAGCGTGTAGAGCGTGAACGCACCGAAGTTGCGCGCGCAGGCCACGAAGCTGAAGAACAGGCTCTTGCCCGGGGAGACGCCGTGCCAGTGCACCAGGGCCGGGGCGTGCCAGAACAGCATGGAAAATGGCAGGTAGATCCCCATGACGATCCACATGGCGTTCTGGAAGGCGGCCGATTGCAGCAGCTCGGGGCTGAGTTCGCCGCCCACCAGGTACATGCGGGCAAAAGCGCCGCCGTCGGCCAGGGCCGAGGCGCCCAGCATGACGAGGAAACCTGCGGCATACACGACACCGAGCAGGACCATGGCGCGCGCCTGCTGGCGGCCCGCGCGAAAGGCGCTGATCAGGATGGTGGGCATGGGGAACCTGCCCAGGGAGGCTTCACGCGTGGCGGCCATGAGGCCCAGGGTGGCGGCCGGCAGCAGCACCAGGGCCAGCACGCTGCCCACATAGGGAATGAGGCTGGCCACCGAGATCAGCGAGATGAACATGAAGAACAGGCCCGCCAATGCCAGCGGCTGGCGCCAGAAGGTGCGGATGCCGGCGCGTGCCCATTCGAAGCCGGTGCGGGCGGGGACGATGTTGAGCTTCATGCGGAAACCGTCTCCAGCAGATCTGCGGCGTGCAGCGGGTGCAGCATGCGCTGGCGTAGCACCCGCTCGAAATGCGTGGGGTCGTGCGGCTGCAGCATGCTGGCCTCGCGCGGCAGGTGGAAATCCCACAGGCGCGAGATCCAGAAGCGCAGGGCGCCGGCACGCAGCATGGCCGGCAGCAACTGGCGCTCCGCCGCGGTGAGCGGGCGCACGGCGGCGTAGGCCTGCACAAAAGCGGCACTGCGCTCCAGGTCGGTTTCGCCCGTGGCCAGATCGATGCACCAGTCGTTCAGGCAGACCGCCAGGTCGAAGAGGAAGGTGTCGATGCCGGCGAAATAGAAGTCGAAGAAACCGCTGAGCTCGGGTGCGTCCGCCGGGCCGTCGAACATGACGTTGTCGCGGAACAGGTCGGCGTGGATGGCGCCGCGTGGCAGGGCCGTGTAGGCGGACGAGGCGGCCACGTGGTTCTGGTAGGCCAGCTCGCCGCGCAGCAGGGCGGCCTGTTCTGCGCCGATGTGGGGCAGCACCAGGGGCACGGTCTCGTTCCACCAGGACAGGCCGCGCAGATTGGGCTGGCGGCGCGCGTAGTCGCGCTCGGCCAGGTGCATCCGGGCGAGCATGGCGCCGACGGCGGCGCAATGGGCGGGCGTGGGCGAGAGTTCGCTTTTTCCCCGCAGGCGGTTGACCACGGCGGCCGGTTTGCCGCAGACCGTGTGCAGGATGTCGCCATC
>JAGWTL010000234.1 GCA_028869035.1 Burkholderiales bacterium
TTCACGTGCACCGTGGGCTTGCCCCGGCGCAGCACGTCGTTGTCCATGCAGGGCATGTCGTCGTGCACCAGGGAATAGGCGTGGATCAGTTCCACCGCGCAGGCCGCGCGCAGGGCGGCCCGCTCGTTGCCGCCCACGGCCTCGCTGGCGGCCAGCACCAGCAGGGGCCGCAGGCGCTTGCCGCC
Source organism: Burkholderiales bacterium (assembly GCA_028869035.1). Taxonomy (GTDB): domain Bacteria; phylum Pseudomonadota; class Gammaproteobacteria; order Burkholderiales; family Burkholderiaceae_C; genus Hylemonella. The sequence continues at coordinate 186 of JAGWTL010000234.1, forward strand.
GTCGAGCACCGAGTAGCGCATGGCCTCGCCCAGACCGGCCGGCGCATCGGCCGCCACCCAGGCTTCCAGCGCGCGCTCCACACGCGCCAGCCGCGCGCTGCTCCAGGTGCGCAGCTCGAATTCCGTCGTCAGCTTCACTCGGGTGTCCATGTCTTGAGCATGCCTTCGTCCAGCACCTTGATCTGGCCTTCCACGGCGGCCAGCTGCTCACGGCAGTACTTGAGCAGTTCGGCCCCGCGCTGGTAGCCCGTGAGCAGCTGCGCCAGCGGCAGCTCACCGGACTCCAGGCGGCTGACCAGCTGTTCGAGCTCCAGCACAGCCGCCTCGTAGCTGGCGGGCGTGTTGGGTGCGGACGTGGATGTGGAAGCCTTGGCCATGGAAACAGAGGGATGCAAACGCTGCATTTTAGGCTGTGCAAGGCCATCCGGCCCGATCACAGCTCCCATCGGGGCCTGAAATACAGGACCGGGCCGTAAAAACGAGCCGCAGCGTCCGCCGTACCTCCCCCGGGGTACAATCCTTTGCTCTGTTGGCCTGCCGTGCTGGCATCGCCATTTTCCTTTTGTCACGCCCCTGGGCATACCTCCCGAAACCAGCTATGGCGGGGAGTCTTTAGGTCAGGTCACCCATGTCTGATTTAAGCCTTCAACTGCAGCAGGCGCACAGCCAACTACCAGTTTCCAGCTACTTCGACGAAGCGCTGTTCCAGCGCGAGATGGCGCAGATTTTTCAGCGCGGGCCCCGTTATGTGGGGCATGCCGCCAGCGTCCCCGAAGTCGGTGACTACCACGCCCTCCCCCAGGAAAAGGAAGGGCGGGCACTGGTGCGCACGCCCTCCGGCGTGGAGCTCATCTCCAACGTCTGCCGGCATCGCCAGGCCGTCATGCTCAAGGGCCGCGGCTCGCTGAACCAGACCCAGCCCGGCAGCGCCGGTGGCAACATCGTCTGCCCCCTGCACCGCTGGACCTATTCCGCCCAGGGTCAGCTGATCGGCGCGCCGCATTTCGCGCAGGATCCCTGCCTGAACCTCAACAACTACAAGCTGCGCGAGTGGAACGGCCTGCTCTTCGAGGACAACGGCCGCGACATCGAAGCCGACCTGGCCGGCATGGGCCCGCGCGCCGATCTGGACTTTACGGGCTACACCCTGGACCGCGTGGAACTGCACGAGTGCGACTACAACTGGAAGACCTTCATCGAGGTCTATCTGGAGGACTACCACGTGGGCCCCTTCCACCCGGGCCTGGGCCACTTCGTGACCTGTGAGGACCTGAACTGGGAGTTCAAGGACAGCTATTCGGTGCAGACCGTGGGCGTGTCCGAGGCCTTCGAGCGCCCGGGTTCACCCGTCTACCAGCGCTGGCACGACGCGCTGCTGAAGTACCGCAAGGGCCAGAAGCCCGAGCGCGGCGCGATCTGGCTGACCTACTACCCGCACATCATGGTCGAGTGGTACCCGCACGTGCTGACCGTCTCCACCCTGCACCCGATCAGCCCGAACAAGACGCTGAACATGGTGGAGTTCTATTACCCCGAAGAGATCACCGCCTTCGAACGCGAATTCGTCGAGGCCCAGCAGGCCGCCTACATGGAGACCTGCATCGAGGACGACGAGATCGCCGAACGCATGGACGCCGGCCGCAAGGTCCTGCTGGCACGCGGTGACAACGAGGTCGGCCCCTACCAGAGCCCCATGGAGGATGGCATGCAGCACTTCCACGAGTGGTACCGCCGGCAGATATATGACACCCCCCCGAACGGCTGACGCCGCTCCCCACCAGGGGGCGCACCCAGTGACCCGGCCAAGCCGGTTCCACGGGTGCCCTGGAACGGCCAACTGCGCGACCTTGGTTTTTTCTTCCTTCGGCTTTTCTCCCTCGTTCGGTCTGAGCCTGTCGAAGCCTTGGGCCACTGACGTGCAAGCCCTCTGGATGGTCCTCGGGGCCTTCTTCTTCGCCACCATGGGTGTGGCGGTGAAATACGCCTCGGCCTCTTTCAACACTTTCGAGCTGGTCTTCTACCGCGGCCTCATCAGCGTTGCCTTCCTGGCCCTGGTGCTGCGCAGCCGCGGCATCCAGCTCAGGACTCCCGTGCCCTATATGCACGTCTGGCGCAGCCTCGTGGGTGGCGCCTCGCTGACGGCCTGGTTCTACGCCATCGCCTGGCTGCCCCTGGCCACGGCCATGACGCTGAACTACATGAGCGGCATCTGGGTCTCGGCCTTCATCGTGGGTGGCGCCCTGCTCTACGGCAGGTCCGAACGCCAGGGGCCGCTGCTGGGCACCGTGCTGCTGGGTTTTGCCGGCGTGGTGCTCACGCTGCGCCCCACCATCGACCACAACCAGCTCTTCGCCGGCCTGATCGGCCTGCTCTCGGGCATGAGCGCCTCGCTGGCCTATCTGCAGGTCACGGCCCTGGCCCGCTCGGGCGAGCCCGAAGGCCGCACGGTCTTTTATTTTGCCGTCGGCACCGCGGTCACGGGTCTGGTGGGCATCCTGTTCACCGGCTTCACCCCCTGGGAGCAGATCGGCTGGCAGGCCGCCATCTGGCTGCTGCCCATCGGCATCCTGGCCTCGCTGGGCCAGTGGTGCATGACCCGCGCCTACAGCCGCGGCCACACCCTGGTGGTGGCCAGCCTGCAGTACTCGGGCATCATCTTCGCCTCCTTCTACAGCCTGATCCTGTTCGGCGACCGCATCCCGCTCTACGGCTGGCTGGGCATCGCCCTCATCGTCGCCAGCGGCGTGGCCGCCACCTTCCTGCGCGAACGCGCCATCCCTGACACCCCCGCCGAGGAGCATTAACCACCCCCGACTCTCGCCCACTGCGTGTGGCTCGCATCCCCCCTCAAGGGGGCGCACCCGGTGGCCCGGCAAAGCCGGATCCAAGGGTGCCCTGGTGTGGGCCTCTGTATGCCTGCACCAACGGTCATACGCAGTACCATGCACCACACAAGGACACACCATGTACACCACCCTGATCAGCGCCGAGCAGCTCAAGCACCTGGTGCACGACCACAAGCCGCTGATGGTGTTCGACTGCAGTTTCGAACTGATGAAACCGGCCGAAGGCGACGCGCAGTACGAACGCCTGCGTGTCGCCGGCGCCGTGCGCGCCGATCTGGACCGGCACCTGAGCGCCCACTCCGTTCGGGCTGAGCTTGTCGAAGCCGGCAGCCCTTCGACAAGCTCAGGGCGATCGGATATGACGGCATCGGGTGGGCGCCATCCCCTGCCCAAACCCGAGGTGTTTGCCGCCTGGCTGGCCCGTGTGGGTTTTCAAAGCGATATGCAGGCCGTGGTCTACGACCGCCAGGGCGCCAATTACTGCGGCCGCCTGTGGTGGATGCTCAAGTGGGTGGGCCACGAGAACGTGGCCGTGCTCGACGGCGGCCTGCAGGCCTGGGAAGCCGTCAACGGCCCCGTGGCCACCGGCCCCGACCTGCCGCGTGTGCCCTCGTCCTACAAGGCCGGCACGCCGCGCGCCCGACTGGCCACGACCGACGATGTACTCAAGCACCTGGAGCTGCCCGACCAGACCCTGATCGACGCACGGGCCCCGGCACGCTTTCGCGGCGAGGTGGAGCCGCTGGACCCGGTGGCCGGCCACATTCCCGGCGCGCTCAACCGCCCCTTCGGTGAAAACCTGGGCCCGGACGGCAAGTTCAAGTCACCGGCACAACTCAAGGCCGAGTTCGAAGCCCTGCTGGGCGGCCGTCGCCCCTCCACCGTGGTGCACCACTGCGGCAGCGGCGTGAGCGCCCTGCCCAATCTGCTGGCCATGGAGGTCGCCGGCCTGGGCCGGGGCGCGCTCTACGCCGGCAGCTGGAGCGAGTGGTGCGCCCATCCGGCACGCCCGGTGGCCCAGGGCTGAGAAGTCCGCACGGGATGGTGTGGATCAACAAACCCGCGGCGCTGGCCGGCGCCACCATCCTGGGTTAAGGTCGGGTGATGAGCCCGACCCTGATCCAGCTCCTCGCCGCCCTGCTGTTCGCGCTGGCCATCGTCCACACCTTCTCGACCCAATTCTTCGAGCACCTGGCGCGCACGCAGCCGCGCCATGCGGGTCTGTGGCACCTGCTGGGCGAGGTGGAGGTGGTCTTCGGCTTCTGGGCCATGGTGCTGGTGGTCTGCATGTTCGCGCTCAGCGGCAAGCAGGCCGCCACGGCCTATCTCGACAGCCGCAACTACACCGAACCCCTGTTCGTCTTCGTGATCATGGTGATCGCGGGCACGCGCGCCGTGCTGCAATGCGCCGGCGCGCTGGTGCGCTGGCTGGCGCAGCGGCTGCCGCTGCCGCGCGGTCTGGCACTGTACTTCCTGCTGCTGGCCTTGGTGCCCCTGCTGGGCTCCTTCATCACCGAGCCCGCGGCCATGACCCTGGCCGCGCTGATGCTGCGCGACACCCTGTTCGCACAAGCGGTCTCGCGCCGCCTGCAGTACGCCACGGTGGGTGTGCTCTTCGTCAACATCTCCATCGGCGGCACGCTCACGCCCTTTGCCGCGCCCCCGGTGCTCATGGTGGCCGCCCCCTGGAACTGGGACCTGGCCTTCATGGCCTCGACCTTCGGCTGGAAGGCGGCCGTGGCAGTGGTCGTCAACGCCGCCCTGCTCACGCTGCTGTTCCGCAAGGAGCTGGGGCCCATGGAACAGGCCACCGACAGCCAGGGCCCCGCCGTGCCCTGGACCGTGGTGGCGGTGCACCTGCTCTTCCTGCTGGCGGTCGTGCTGTTTGCCCACTACCCGCCGGTCTTCCTGGGGCTTTTCCTCTTCTTCATGGGTTACGCCCACGCTTATGAACGCCACCAGGACCGCCTGATCCTGCGCGAGGCCCTGCTGGTGGCCTT
>JAGWTL010000235.1 GCA_028869035.1 Burkholderiales bacterium
CGGCGGTTCTTGCTCTCTTCCATGTCGATGAAGTCGATCACGATCAGGCCGCCCAGGTCGCGCAAGCGCATCTGGCGGGCCACTTCGTCGGCGGCTTCCAGGTTGGTGCGGGTGGCGGTTTCTTCGATGTCGCCGCCACGGATGGCGCGCGCCGAGTTGACGTCCACCGACACCAGGGCTTCGGTGTGGTCGATCACGATGGCGCCGCCGCTGGGCAGGTTCACGGTGCGGGCGTAGGCCGACTCGATCTGATGCTCGATCTGGAAGCGGCTGAACAGCGGTGCGTTGTCCCGATAGCGCTTCACGCGCGCGGCATGCTCGGGCATGACGTGCGCCATGAACTGCTGCGCCTGCTCGTACACGTCGTCGGTGTCGATCAGGATGTCGCCGATGTCGCTGTTGAAGTAATCGCGGATGGCGCGGATCACCAGGCTCGATTCCTGGTAGATCAGGAAGGCGCCCTTGCCGCCCTTGGCGGCGCCGTCGATGGCGGTCCACAGCTTGAGCAGGTAGTTCAGGTCCCACTGCAGCTCGGGCGCGGCGCGGCCGATGCCGGCGGTGCGCGCGATGATGGACATGCCGTTGGGGTATTCGAGCTGATCGAGTGCTTCCTTCAGATCGGCCCGGTCGTCACCCTCGATGCGGCGGCTGACGCCACCACCACGCGGGTTGTTGGGCATGAGCACGACATAACGGCCGGCCAGCGACACGAAGGTGGTCAGGGCTGCGCCCTTGTTGCCGCGTTCTTCCTTTTCCACCTGGACCAGCAGTTCCTGGCCCTCCTTGATGGCGTCCTGGATGCGGGCCTGGCTGACCGAGACACCCTGCTGGAAATACTGGCGGGAGATTTCCTTGAAAGGCAGGAAACCGTGGCGGTCTTCGCCATAGTCGACGAAGCAGGCTTCGAGCGAGGGCTCGACGCGCGTGACGACGGCCTTGTAGATATTGCCCTTGCGCTGTTCGCGCCCTTCGACCTCGATTTCGTAGTCGAGGAGCTTTTGCCCGTCGACGATGGCCAGGCGGCGTTCTTCAGCCTGCGTGGCGTTGATCAGCATCCGTTTCATGGGATGTTTTCCTTTACATCAGTACACATGCCCTGTGCGGGCGCACGATGCCGGAACTGACGCTTCGAAACGGATGGAATTGCCGGAGAACCGCAGGCTCAACTGGTGAGCCGCGGCATAGGCGCGTGGATGGGGGCGAGGGGAGGTGAGTGTGGGGCCACCACCAACTTGGTGGCCCAGGCGGCCCGCACTGCGGGCGCTGACGGCTGACCCGTGCCGATGAACAGCGCGCGTACGCGCTGCAGGCACATGAGGTTCAGGCTCATCAACACAAACATTTCGCTTAGATCCGGCTGCCAGCTTGTGGCTGGCAGCACTGGGTATTCCGTTCAGTGTTTCAACGCGTCGGTTGCGCCTTCCGCCTGGCAGGCCACGGCAAGCAGCTGGCTTGCGGTTTGCGTGCAAAACGGTCGGTGACATCGACCTTCCAGCGCGGCCGGTGGTGTCATGTGGACTAAACTCCAGACAAATCAACCACTTACAGCGCGTCGCTAGTGAAACACATTATAGGGGGCAAATCGGCTCCCGCGAGTCCAGAAGTCAAACAGGTGACGGTCGATGAGGAATCGGCCGGCCAGCGCCTGGACAACTTCCTGCTGCGCCAGCTCAAAGGGGTGCCCAAGACCCATGTCTACCGCATCATCCGCAGCGGCGAAGTGAGGGTTAACAAAGGCCGGGCCACTGCAGATACAAGGGTTCAGGCGGGTGATGTGGTGCGCGTGCCGCCCGTGCGCCTGTCCGAACGGGCCACCGAAAAGGCCGAGGCCATGGCGGGCCTGGTGGCCAAGGGGGCGCCTGCGCGTGAATTCCCGGTGCTGTATGAGGACGAGGCCGTGCTGGCCATCGACAAACCCGCCGGCGTGGCCGTGCACGGCGGCTCGGGCGTGAGTTTTGGCGTGATCGAGCAGCTGCGCATGGCACGGCCGCAGGCCAGGTTCCTGGAGCTGGTGCACCGGCTGGACCGCGAGACCAGCGGCATCCTGCTGCTGGCCAAGAAGCGCAGCGCCCTGAAGCACCTGCAGGACCAGTTTCGCGAGCGCGAGACCGGCAAGACCTATCTGGCCCTGGTGGCCGGGCAGTGGCCGCTGAACAAGAAGGTTCTGGACAAACCCCTGCACAAATACCTGCTGGACGATGGCGAGCGCCGCGTCAAGGTGGTGGCGCGCGACGACCCGGAGGGCATGAAGGCCGTCACTCTGGTCAAGGTGCGCAGCCGCTCGGCAGGCACACCCGGCTACAGCCAGCTGGAAGTGACCATCAAGACCGGTCGCACGCACCAGATCCGCGTGCACCTGGCCTCCGAGGGGCTGCCCATCGTCGGTGACGACAAGTACGGTGATTTCGAGCTCAATAAGGCCTTGCAGAAACCCATCGTTGCACAGGGGTGTGTGCCACTCAAACGCATGTTTCTGCACGCCTGGCGTTTACAGTTCAACCATCCGGCCAGCGACGAGCGCATCGAGCTGCTGGCCCCCTTGCCGCCTGAGCTGCAACAGTTCCTGGACCAGGCCATACCCGACCCGACCTGAAGATTTCATGAGTTCCCGACCAAGACAGTACGACCTGATCGCCTTCGACTGGGACGGCACATTGTTCGATTCCACGGCCATCATCACGCGCTGTATCCAGGATGCGGTGCGCGATGTGGGCGGCACCGTGCCCAGCGACAAGGACGCCGCCTACGTCATCGGCATGGGCCTGATGCAGGCGCTGGCCCATGCGGCGCCCGATGTGCCGGCCGACAAATACCCTCTGCTGGGGGAGCGTTACCGTTTCCATTACATGGCGCGTCAGAACGATCTGAGCCTGTTCGCGGGTGTGCTGGAGTTGCTGGCCGACCTGAAGCAACGCCACCACTGGCTGGCCGTGGCCACGGGCAAGAGCCGGCGTGGCCTGGACGAGGTGCTGCAGACGGTGCAGCTCAAGGGCGTGTTCGACGGCTCGCGCACGGCCGACGAGACGGCGGGCAAACCGCATCCGCGCATGCTGCAGGAACTGATGCGCGAGTTCGGCGTGGAGGCCGATCGCACACTCATGATCGGCGACACCACACATGACCTGCAGATGGCGCTCAACGCTGGCTGCCCCGGCGTAGGGGTGAGTTATGGCGCGCACGAGCCCGAGGCCTTCCATGCCCTTCAGCCGCTGCATGTGGCGCATTCGGTGCGCGAATTGCACGACTGGCTTTTAGCCCACGCCTGATCCCTATGGCGGACGAGGCCCTGATCCCCCTGTGCAATGCGGCCGACCTGGCCGACGGCGGGCTGGCCGTGCCCTTCGACGTGGTCTACGGTGGCCAGACCTGCCGCGCCTTTGCCGTACGCTACCAGGGCCGTGTGCAGGCCTACCTGAACCGCTGCGCGCACGTGGCCATGGAGCTGGACTACCAGCCCAACCAGTTCTTCGACCTCACCGGGCACTGGCTGATCTGCTCCACGCACGGCGCCATGTACTCGCCCGAAACCGGAGCCTGCCGTGGTGGACCCTGCCGCGGGGGGCTGGTCAAGATAGCCCTGACCGAGCACGGCGGCGTCGTGCACTGGCATACTGCCTACAACCTGAAACCCCTCGAGTTCTGACATGAGTGACAACCTTGGCGCCGAGTCCGGCAGCCGCCAGCAAGAAACCTCCGCCACGCCCGGCTGGGAACGCGCTGTCCTGGAAAAGCTGGCTTTTGCCGCGCTGGAGGAGCAGCGCGCCGCGCGCCGCTGGAAAATCATCAGCCGCCTGACCACACTGGCGATCCTGCTCCTGCTGGCCTGGCTGGTGTTCGGCCTGAGCCAGAGTGGCAATGCCCCCAGCACGCGTCACACCGCGCTGGTGGAAATCAAGGGCGAAATTGCCTCGGACAGCGAAGCCAGCGCCGACCTGGTGGTGGCCGCCATCCGTAATGCTTTCGAAGACCAGGGTGCGCAAGCCGTGGTGCTGCTGATCAACTCCCCCGGGGGCAGCCCGGTGCAGGCCGGCATCATCAATGACGAGATCCGCCGCCTCAAGGCCAAGCACAGGAAGCCGGTGTATGCGGTGGTGGAAGAGTCCTGCGCTTCGGCGGCCTACTACATCGCCGTTTCGGCCGACAAGATCTACGTCGACAAGGCCAGCATCGTGGGCAGCATCGGCGTGCTGATGGACGGTTTCGGTTTCACCGGTCTGATGGACAAGCTGGGCGTCGAGCGCCGCCTCATGACGGCGGGCGAGAACAAGGGTTTTCTCGACCCCTTCAGTCCGCAGACCGAGAAGCAGCGCGCCTTCGCCCAGGCCATGCTGGACCAGATCCACAAGCAGTTCATCGGTGTCGTCAAGGAAGGGCGTGGCAAGCGTCTGAAGGAAACGCCCGATATGTTCAGCGGCCTGTTCTGGACCGGCCAGCAGGCCGTGGACCTGGGCCTGGCCGACCATCTCGGCAACCTGGACTACGTGGCGCGCGAGGTGGTCCAGGCCGAGGAGATCGTCGACTACACGCGCCATCCGAACGTGGCCGAGCGCCTGATCAAGCGTTTCGGTTCGGCCATCGGCGAAGGCTCGGTCAAGGCCCTGCGCGCCCAGCCGGCCTGGCGCTGAGCGCCTTCATTCCCCGCTCAGGCGGCGGGAGCGGGCCCGGGGCTCGCTGCCGCAGTGGGGGCAAGCTGGTTGTAGCCATAGATCCGCTCGGGTGGCATGCGGGCGACCAGTGACTTGTCGGCCACGCTGCCGACGATGGCGTAGGCTGGCAAAGACGTATCGCGCTGCACGGTGTGCACCGAAGGCTGACCCCGCTCATCGGTGATGGCGGCCACCAGCGGGCATTTCACACTGTCGGTGCGTCGCATCACGACGCCGATTTCACCGCAGGCCAGTTTCACCACCTCACCCGGTGGGTAGAGCCCGAACTCCTTGATGACGGCCGAGGAGAGCGGGCCGCCGTGATCTTCGCGGAACAGCTGCCGCGCCGCCTCCTGGATCGGCAGCGCG
>JAGWTL010000236.1 GCA_028869035.1 Burkholderiales bacterium
CCGCCGATCCCCGGCTCTGTGTAAGCATGTCGGCCCGGAAGATGACTGAGGCCGAACGCGCCACGCGCGTCGATCTGGCCGCAGCCTACCGCCTGGCCGCGCTGAGCGGCTGGGACGACACCATCTACACCCACATCTCGGCGGCCGTGCCGGGCGAAGAGGGCGTGTACCTGATCAATCCCTACGGCCTGCTGTTCGACGAGGTCACCGCGTCCAAGCTGGTCAAGGTCAACACGCGCGGCGAGAAGCTGGACGATTCGCCCTACCAGGTCAATCCCACGGGTTTCGCCATCCACGGCGCCATCCATGCGGCGCGCGCCAGCGCGCGCTGCGTGCTGCATCTGCACACCGAATGGGGCCTGGCCCTGGCCATGCTGCCCGGGGGCCTGCAGCCCACGACGCAGCACGCCATGCGCCTGCACGGCCGCCTGGGCCGGCATGCCTATGAAGGCCTGGCCCTCAGTGCGGCCGAGGGGCGGCGCCTGGTGCGCAGCCTGGGCGAGCGTGATGGCCTGATCCTGGAAAACCACGGCACGCTGACCGTGGGCCGCAGCGTGGCCGAGGCCTATATGCTCATGCACCACCTGGAACGCGCCGCGCGCGCCCAGCTGCGCGCCATGGCCGCCACGGGTGGCCGGGTGTGCGTGGCCGACGACGAGGTGGCGGCCAAGACCTATGCCCAGTGGGTCGGCGACGGCAGCGAGCGCGATGGCGATGCCGAATGGCCGGCCCTGCTGCGTCGCCTCGACAGGCTCGATCCCTCATACAAGAACTGAACCACCCACCCAGGAGCAAGACCATGCCCACCATCCGCGTCGAGATGTTCGAAGGCCGCACGCCCGAGCAGAAGAAGGAATTCGTCAAGGCCATCACCGAGGCCACCGTCAAGACCCTGGGCACCTCGCCCGAGGCGGTGGACGTGATCCTGACCGACATCAAGAAGTCCGACTGGGCCACAGGCGGCGTGCTCTGGAGCGAGAAGAAGTAAGGGCGGCAAGTCCTTGTCTTCCGCGCGCTGGCACCTGGTGCCTTTCTCGGCCCTGTCGGCCAGCTACTTCGCGCACATCGGTTTTTTCAACCCCTATCTGCCGCTCTGGCTCAAGGATCTGGGCTACAGCCTGATGACGCTGAGCCTGCTGATGATCGTGCCGCCTGCCACGCGCCTGGTCGGGCCCCTGGCCTGGGGCTGGATCAGCGACCACACGGGCGAACGCGTCAAGCTGCTGCGTTACGCGGCCACGGCGGCGCTGCTGGTCTCGCTGGGCCTGTGGGTGGAGGGCGGCACGGCCTGGCTGGCCGGGGTGCTCTTCATCGTCTTCCTGCACACCAGCGCCATGATGCCCATGAGCGAGGCCGCGCTGGCCCACCTCGTGAGCACGGGCGGCGCCTTTGATGCCAAGCGCTACGGCCGTGTGCGCCTGTGGGGGTCGCTGGGTTTCCTGGTCACGGTCTTTGCGGCCGGAGCCTGGTTCGAGGTCTGGGGCCTGGGGCATTTCCCGGCCTGGACCGTGGGCTCCCTGGCCCTGGTCACGATCAGCGCCTGGTGTCTGCCGGATCTCAAGGAAGAACACACGGAGCACCAACCCAGGCCCTCGCTGCGGCCCGTGCTGCGCCAGCGCGCGGTGTTATGGTTCTTCGCTTCGGCTTTTTTCCATGTGCTGGCGCACATGGGGCTCTACATCTATTTCTCACTGCACCTGGACGCGCTGGGCTACGGCAAGGCCGTGATCGGCCTCATGTGGGGCCTGTCGGTGATCGTGGAGATCGTCTGGTTCTACACCCAGGGCCGCTGGTTGCCGCGTCTCCCGCTGACCGGTTGGCTGGTCCTCTGCGCGCTGCTCACGGCCCTGCGCATGGCGCTCACGGCCGGATGGGGGTCTGTCTGGGCGGTGCTGCTGTTCGCGCAGTGCCTGCACGCCTTCACCTTTGCCGCGCACCACACGACCTGCACCGCGCTGCTCTCGCACCACTTTCCGGGCCGTCTGCGCGGGCGCGGCCAGGCGCTGTATGTCACGCTGGGTTATGGCGTGCCCGGGGTGCTGGGCGGTCTCACGGGCGGCGTGATCAGCAGCCGCCTGGGCCTGCCTGCCGTGTTCTGGGCCTGCACGGTGAGCGCGTTGCTGGCGGCCTTCTGTGCCTGGCGGGTCTGGCGGCTGCTACACCGCCCAGTTTGAGAGCCGCGTGCCGGCCTCATCCCGCTCGCGTGGTTCCAGTTCGCGCGTGGGCGTGCCTATGCAGGTGAAACCCACCAGTTGCTCTCCTGGCTCGCAGAAAGCCTGCACCAGCGCCGGGTGCTGGCATTTGCGGCCGCTGAGGATCTTGGCGCCGTAGCCCATGATGTGCAGTGCGTTCATGAAGTTGCCCATGGCCGCGCCCACGCAGATCCACTGCTCGTGCGGCGGCACCTTGGCCACGCTGGTGTCGATGCGCACCACCCAGGCCAGCAGCACCGGGCCGTTCCAGGCGCGCTCGCGCTCGGCCGCCACGTCTTCCTCGCTCTTGCCCGCGTCGCGCGCGAACTGCTCGAACAGTGTGGCCAGGGCCGGGCGTTGCGCTGCGCTGATCGTCACCACGCGCCAGGGCTGCAGGCGGCCGTGGTTGGGTGCGCGCAGTGCGGCCTGCACGGCCAGCGCCAGTTCCTCGGGGCCGGGGCCGGGAGTCACCATCCAGCGCGGCCCGAGGGAGTGACGGCCCAGCAGGGCCTCCAGGGCGGCGCGTGGTGTCATATCCGTCTGGCTCATGGGGGCTCAGTACATCAGGCGTTCATGGATGCGCAGCGCGGCGGCCAGCAGCTTGTGGTCTTCGCCCATGCGGCCCACCAGCTGCAGGCCCACGGGCAGGCCTTTGGCGCCGGTGGCAAAGGGCAGGTGCACGGCCGGCAGGCCCAGCAGGGACCAGCTGCGGCAGAACAGCGGGTCGCCGGTGGCTTGCAGACCTTCGGGCGCCGCGCCCGTGGTGCTGGGGGTGAGCAGCACATCGTGCCGCTCGAACAGGGCGTCGATGCGCAGGCGCCATTCGGCCGTGCGCTGCAGGCGGGCCGCGTGCGCGGCGCCGTCCATGGCGCTGCCGGCGTCCAGCAGGGCCAGCAGCGCGGGGCTCAGGGCTTCGCGGTGGCGCAGGCGCTCGAAGCTCAGCGAGCGTGCCATCTCGAAGGTCATCACGTCCTTCTGCAACTGGATCAGTTCGCCGAAGTCCTGCGGCAGGGCCACGTCCCGGCAGTCATCGCAGTTTTTGGCCAGGGCCTGCGTGGCCCGTTCCCAGGCTTTCTGGGTGTCGGCGTCGGCCTGCGGCCAGGACGGCGAGGGGACCAGGCCGATGCGCAGCGTGCCGTGCTCGTGCGTGCCGAGCAGGCGCAGGTCGCCGGTGAGCACGGCGCCCAGAAGGGCCACGTCGCGCACGCCCTGGCCGAAACCGCCGATCACGTCCATGGTGGGCGAGAGGCTCTTCACCCCGGCGCCCACCACGCGGCCCAGGCTGGGTTTGTAGCCCACCACGCCGCAGTAGGCGGCCGGGCGGATGATGGAGCCGGCCGTCTGCGTGCCCAGGGCCAGCGGCACCATGTGGTCGGCCACGGCGGCGGCCGAGCCGCTGGACGAGCCGCCCGGCGTGTGCAGGGCGTTGTGCGGGTTGACCGTGGAGCCGGGCGTGAAATAGGCGAATTCGGTGGTGACAGTCTTGCCCAGCACCACGGCACCGGCTTCGCGGCACAGGGTGACGCTGGCCGCATCGGCCACCGGGCGGTGGTGGGCATAGACGGCCGAGCCGTAGCCCGTGGGCAGGTCGCTGGTGTCGAAGATGTCCTTCACGCCGATGGGCAGGCCATGCAGCGGGCCGCGCACGGGGCCGTTGTCCAGCGCGCGGGCCTGGGCCAGGGCCGAGACGGCGTCGAGGTGCACGAAGGCGTGGATGTCGTCGTTGCGTGCGGCCACGCGTTCCAGGCAGGCGCGCACCAGGTCTTCGGCCTTGAGTTCGCGCCGCGCCAGCAGGGCAGCGGCCCGGGCGGCGCCGAGTTCATGGAGTTTGGGGTGGGTCATGGGCTATTTCCTGGTTGCTGCCCAGACTGTATGTCAGTCCTGCTCGATAGGGAACCGCACCAGCGGCGACCCCGCGCACTTCAGAGCAGGTTGCGCATGGCGCGGGCGGTTTCCTGCATGACCGGCAGCACCCGGGCCGTGGCGTCCTCGCTGCTCTCCTGGCCCATGGGCATGGTGACGTTGAGTGCGGCGACGAGATCGCCGCGGCGATCGAACAGCGGCACCGCGATGCCCCGGTAGTTCAGCTCCAGCTGCTGCTCCGAAATCGCCCAGCCGCGATGACGGATGCGGGCCAGCTCGACGCGCAGCCGCTCCCGGCTGGTGATGGTGTGCGAGGTATAGGCCTTGAGTTCGTGCGAGGCCAGCCACTGGTCCAACCAGGCGTCATCGCGCATGGACAGCATCAGCAGGCCGGCTGCCGTGACCTGGGCCTGGACCCGTGCACCGAGGACGTAGCCGGTGTTCATGGTGCGGTTCGGGCCGTTGCGTGCGATGTAGACCACGTCGTCGCCGTCGAGCACGCTGACGTAGGCGATTTCCTGGGTGCCGGCGGTGACGCGCTGCAAAAAGGGCTGGACGGTGCGCGGCAGCCGGGCCGATTCCAGGTAGGACTGGCCGAGGCGCAGCACGCGCGGTGTCAGCCAGAACAGCTTGCCATCCGTGGCGACATAGCCCAGATGGGCCAGGGTCAGCAGATAGCGCCGTGCCGCCGTGCGGGTCATGCCGCAGCGTTCGCCGGCCTGGCTGCTGGTCAGGCGCGGGTTGGCGTCGTCGAAGGCTTCGATCACGCTCAGGCCCTTTTCGAGGCCGGCGATCCAGTTCCGCTTGTCGAGGGGGGCCGAGGAGGCTGCGCTGGAGGTTGTCATGGTGTGGAGCGATTTTCGAGAGTGTGGATTGAGTCCTATCCTAGGTAAAACCCTAAATTCGATCGAATATCGATCAAATTGGATCGATATTCGATCGTTT
>JAGWTL010000237.1 GCA_028869035.1 Burkholderiales bacterium
GAAAGCCGCCGAACTGTTCGGCAAGATGCAGGCCGTGGTGGACACCGTGGCCGACAAGGGCATCTTCCACAAGAACAAGGCCTCTCGCGACAAGAGCCGCCTGTCCGCCAAGGTCAAGGCCCTGGCCACCGCCTGAGATTCAGGCAAACAGCCCGGACGGGTCTGACCCGTCCGCCGTTTGTAACGGGTGCGCTGTCAGCAAAGCAAAAAAGCCGCTCTTTGAGCGGCTTTTTTGTGGGCGAAACGGATTCAGGCGATAGGCCGGCCCTGCCCGGCGCCTTCACGCACCTGCAGATTGTTGTCGCGCGCGAAATTGATGCAGAAGTCCCAGGCCATGGGCTCGGCGTCGCGCAGCTCGCGGTTCACGATGACGCACTTGATGCCGTCGAGCGAGCTGGGGATGCACCAGGGGGAATAACGCAGGTGGCTGCCGGGCTGCGGGCCGCCCGGGCGGAAGGGGCTCATCACGCCGGCCAGGCGCTCGGCCCAGTCACTGGGACGAAAAGCCTTGCCGGTCCGGGTGAGGCCAAGTATGAAGACTTCCTGGGTGGCGTTGGAGACCATGGGTTGGGACTCGGGCAGCGGACGCGGGCTGGGTACAGCGGCTGGTCCGGCAGCGGGTGGGTTGGCAGTATTGTATCTTATATAAGACTTGAGGCCTCGCTCGTCCGCTGCACGCAGCATCAGGCGCGCAGTGTGACAGCCTGGTGTATCCCCGGTGTCCGTTCACACCTGCAAAAAGTGTGTGAACAGGCTCTAAAATCACGTCTCAACGGCCCAACCTGCGTTGGGCCGCCTTGTTTTGTGATTCCTCCGGAGTGTGTAGCCATGAACGCCCCCGCCGCCAAGCCTGTCGAAGCCGCGTCCCCCCACGTGATGAACACCTACGGCCGCGTGCCGATCGCGCTGTCGCACGGCCAGGGCTGCCGCGTCTGGGACATCAACGGCAAGGAATACCTCGACGCGCTGGCCGGCATCGCGGTCAACACCCTGGGCCACAACCATCCGCGCCTGGTGCCGGCCCTGCAGGACCAGATCGCCAAGCTCATCCACACCTCGAACTACTACCACGTGCCCGGCCAGGAGCTGCTGGCGAAGAAGCTGGTCGAGCTCTCAGGCATGAGCAATGCGTTCTTCTGCTCCACCGGCCTGGAAGCCAACGAGGCCGCCCTGAAGCTGGCGCGCAAGTTCGGCCATGACAAGGGCATCGAAAAGCCCCAGATCGTGGTCTACGAGAAGGCTTTTCATGGCCGCTCCATCGCCACCCTGAGCGCCACCGGCAACGAGAAGGTGCAAAAGGGCTTCGGTCCGCTGGTGGAGGGTTTCATCCGCGTGCCGCTCAACGATATCGAGGCCTTGAAGAAGTCCACCGCCGGCAACCCCAATGTGGTGGCCGTGTTCTTCGAGACCATCCAGGGTGAAGGCGGCATCAACGCCATGCGCGCCGAATACCTGCAGCAGGTACGCAAGCTCTGTGACCAGCAGGATTGGCTGCTGATGATCGACGAGGTGCAGTGCGGCATGGGTCGCACCGGCAAGTGGTTCGCCCACCAGTGGGCCGGCATCGTGCCCGACGTCATGCCTCTGGCCAAGGGCCTGGGTTCGGGCGTGCCCATCGGCGCCGTGGTGGCCGGACCCAAGGCGGCCAACATCTTCCAGCCCGGCAACCATGGCACCACCTTTGGCGGCAACCCGCTGGCCATGCGCGCCGGCATCGAGACCATCCGCATCATGGAAGAGGATCGCCTGCTGGACAACGCCGCCAGGGTCGGCGCCCATCTGAAGGCGGCGCTGGAACGCGAACTGGGCAAGCTGCCCGGCGTCAAGGACATCCGCGGCCAGGGCCTGATGATCGGCGTGGAGCTGGCCAAGCCCTGCGGCGTGCTGCTCACCCGCGCGGCCGATGCCGGCCTGCTGATCAGCGTGACGGCCGACAGCGTGATCCGCCTGGTGCCCGCGCTCATCATGACCACGGCCGAGGCCGACGAAGTGGTGGGCCTGCTGGCGCCGCTGGTGCGCCAGTTCCTGGCCGAAGCCTGAGGGCAGCGTGATGACCGCGACGAAGCTCAAGCATTACCTGAAATTCACCGACCTGAAGGCCGACGAGTACGCCTACCTGTTCGGTCGTGCCGCGCTGATCAAGAAGAAGTTCAAGGCCTACGAGAAGCACCAGCCGCTCACCGACCGCACCCTGGCCATGATCTTCGAGAAGGCCTCGACGCGCACGCGCGTGAGCTTCGAGGCCGGCATGTACCAGCTCGGTGGCAGCGTGGTGCACCTGACCACGGGCGACAGCCAGCTGGGCCGCGCCGAACCCATCGAGGACAGCGCGCGCGTGATCAGCCGCATGGTGGATCTGGTCATGATCCGCACCTACGGGCAGGACAAGATCGCGCGCTTCGCCGAGTACTCGCGTGTGCCTGTGATCAACGGCCTGACCAACGAGTACCACCCCTGCCAGATCCTGGCCGACATCTTCACCTACATCGAGCACCGCGGCTCGATCGCGGGCAAGACCGTGGCCTGGGTCGGCGACGGCAACAACATGGCCAACACCTGGCTGCAGGCCGCCGAGCTGCTGGGTTTCACCGTGCACGTGAGCACGCCCAGCGGCTACGAGATCGACCCGGCGGTGGCCGGGGCCAAAAGCGACTGCTACAAGGTCTTCAAGGACCCCATGCAAGCCTGCGCCGGCGCCGACCTGGTCACGACCGACGTCTGGACCAGCATGGGCTACGAGGCCGAGAACGAAGCCCGCAAAAAGGCTTTTGCCGACTGGTGCGTGGACGAGGAGATGATGCGCGCCGCCAAGCCCGATGCCCTCTTCATGCACTGCCTGCCCGCGCACCGCGGCGAGGAAGTCGAGGCCGAGGTCATCGACGGCCCGCAGTCGGTGGTCTGGGATGAGGCGGAGAACCGGCTGCATGTGCAGAAGGCGTTGATGGAATATCTGTTGCTCGGCAAGCAGTCATAAAGCCATGCAGAGAAAACCCTCCGTTCGGCCTGAGCTTGTCGAAGGCCTTGCGCAGATGCCTGATTCGAAAGCTTCTGCTTACGCAGCGTTTCGACAAGCTCAACGCGAACGGATTGGTTCGGCGCGTCCGTGATGTCAGCCTGCACAAACTGCGGCGCCTGCTGTTCCTGGTGCCGCGTCGATTTCTCCAGCTACGAACTCGATGAAAACGGTGGCCACGTGCCGTCAGGCCTGACCGTCGAGGTCAACGGCAACACGGCGCGCATGCGCGGCACGGATCACTGGCCACCACGCTGCGCGGCGCTGACCGGCAAGCTCGGAGAGCAGGTCGCCTGCGGCATCTACGAATGGCGTCCCTCGCCCTGCCGTGAGTTCGAGGAAGGCAGCGAGGCCTGCCACCGGGCACGCGCCAAGGTCGGCCTGCCGCCTCTGCCCGAGGCCTGAACACCCAAAACCGTTCGGGCTGAGCCTGTCGAAGCCTACCCCAAACCCAAGCCCTCAGCCCTCCGGCTGCTCCCCCGCATAAGCCTTGGCAAAGGCCCGGATGATCTCGACCACCAGCTTGCGCTGAGGTGCGGGCAGGCGCAAGAAGGCGTCGAAGGTCTCACGCTCCAAATAACCCGCCCCATCGTCCCAGTGCTTCTGCGTGGCCCGTAACTGCGCCTGTATCTCGCCGCCAAAGCGCAGTACATGCGGGTCCTGCCGCAGCCATTTGGCCAGCTCGACCAGCTTGTCCTGCGTGGGAATGGCCTCGCCGTTCAGCCATTTCCATGCGGTCTGGCGCCGGATGGCTTGGCCGGACCAGCGCAGATTGAACTCACGCTCGAGCACGGCCGCGCTGATTTCCAGCTTGCGCGCCTTCATGGCCGCCCGTAGCCGCTCGCTGAACTCCTGCTTTTCTTTCATGACAGGCAAGGTATGCGCGGGGCACCCGATGAATGTCCATTACAGTTGACGTTTTTAGACACTTATTGGTTGTTTTCTCGTATGCCAAAGTCTTTGCTCGAACAGCTGCCCGAGATCGTGGCCAACGGCCGCCGACAAGCTGAAAAAATCCTGGAGAGTCTGGAAAGTCGTCAACGCGTACGCCTGCAGACGCGCGAGGTGGTGCTGCCCGCGCGCGACAGCGCGGCGCAGGACTGGATCACGCAGCAGCAGCGCGTCAGCCAGCAGGAGGTGTTTGCTCCAGGTCAGACCAGTCTGCTGGATCCAAGCCAGGCCACACTTCAAGCCGTTCGCCCTGAGCCCTTCGGCTCAGCTCAGGACAGGCCTGTCGAAGGGCCATGGACCAACCGCCTGATCTATGGCGATAACCTGCTCGCCATGGCGGCCCTGCTGGCCGGCGACGAACACACGCCCAGCCTGCGCGGCAAGGTGGACCTGATTTACATTGATCCACCCTTCGACAGCAAGGCCGACTACCGCACCAAGGTTTCCCTGCCTGGCGTGGAGCTGGAACAGAAACCCACCGTCATTGAGCAGTTCGCCTACTCGGACACCTGGTCAGACGGCACCGCCTCCTACCTGGCCATGATCACGCCGCGCCTGATCCTGATGCGCGAGCTGCTGGCCGATACGGGTTCGATCTACGTGCATCTGGATTGGCATGTGGGGCACTACGTGAAATTGGTATTGGATGAGGTGTTTGGGAAAGATAATTTCGTCAATGAGATTGCATGGAAGCGTTCTCATGCCCATGGGGATACCGGCCAAGGGGCAACACACTTCGGGCGTGTGACAGAAGGCATCTACTTCTACGGTCGAAGCGAAAAGCGAACTTGGAATCCTCAATACGACCCGTACACCGATGCGATTCTGGACAGAGACTACAAGTACACAGACCAAGCAACCAACGAACGTTACCGGCTTATGCCTGTTGACGGGCCGGGTGGTGCTGCCAAAGGCAACCCGTATTACGAATTTCAGGGTGTTAAAGGGTATTGGCGCTATTCGCAAGAAAAAATGCAGAGCCTATGGGAGCG
>JAGWTL010000238.1 GCA_028869035.1 Burkholderiales bacterium
GCGGCAACTGCAGGGCCGTCGCGCTCAGCAATTGCACGCTTGAAGCCAGCTTGTCGTCAATGGATTTGGCCAGAGTGCTGGCCAGCACGAACTGCTGCTGGTAGAGGCTTTCGCGGAAATTCTGGTTGAAATGACGCAGGGTGACCCAGGTCAGCAGGCTGGCAAAACCGACGAAGAGCAGGGCGACGGCAAGCGCCACCCTGGTCGTGAGACTGGACAGGCGGAGTGGGTGCGAACGCATGGCCTATATATACCCCGATTCTGGGGCGAAACTCTCATGGCCTGACGCCGGGGGCCTCCAGCGGCAGGCCGCGGGCGCGAACTCCGAGAAAAAGTTCCAGTTCCACCAGCTCGGTGGCGCCCAGCGGCCAGGCCTGGGCGCGCACACCGCTCAGGCAATTGCGCAGACGGCGCTGCAGCGAGCCCAGGCCCTGCCATTCGAGCCGGTACTGCGGGTAGCTGGTGGGATGGCCCTGCGGGATGGTCGTGCCGCCAAGGCGCTGGCCCCAGCGCTGGTCATGGCACAGCGCGCAGGAGAGATCGAGCTGTCCCAGGCGTTGCGTGTAGAGCTGGCGGCCGCGCTCCAACGCAGGCTGCAGCCGGGCGTCGTCTGGCACCGCGACAGGCAGGCCGCGTGACTGCAGCGCCACCAGGCTTTCCAGGGCCAGCAGCTCCTCGCTCTCCAGCTCCCAGGGGGTGGCCAGTTGCTGCGACTGTCGGCAGCGGTTGAGGCGCTGGGCCAGGTTGATGGGGCCCTGCGTCTGCGTGTCGAAGGCCGGGTAGCGTGCTGCCACGCCGCGCAGGCTGGTGACGCTGCCATGACAACTGGCGCAGGACTTGTTGCCCGGGCCGGCAGCCTGTTGCCACAGGGCTGCCCCCTGCTGGACCCAGAGCATGGCCGGGTTGCGCGTGTCGTCGCGCTGCATGGCCTGTACGTCCGCCCCCATGAACTCGAAGTCGGAGCGGCGTTGTGCCTCCGGAATCTGCGCGTACAAGGTCGGCGCCAGCAGCAGGGCCAGCAGGAATCTGCCGTACCGCCTTCCTGGGGCGCCTTCGCCCTGGCGAGCTGCGCTGCGAGCGCCTGCTGGCGGACGGGCGACGCTCATGCGACGCTGATTGTCACGCTCTCGCCGTGACGGAAACCCTGTTCGCCTTCCCAGTTGAAACGCAGCGTGCCGCTGGCCGTGGCCACCGTGTGGAAGGCGATCAGCGGGTTGGCCGCGATGGCAGCGGACAGCTCGGCGCTGAACACCAGTTCCTCGTTGTAGTGGCAGCTGAAGCGCTCGATGATGTTGCGCGGCAGGCGCTGGCCGCCGGCGCCGGGCCGAAAGCCGCTCTCCATCGGGTGGCCGATGATGGTGCTGATCTCGATGACCTCGCCGCGGCGAGCCGTGCGAGGGACTTTGATCAGAGTGCGCACGGTCATTCGATGTCCTCCAGGCAGGCCGCCAGCGTGACGATCACCTCGATCGTGTGCTGCCAGTAGCTGCCATCGCTCAAACGCGCCACGGCACTCAGTTTTTGCGTGGTGGCCAGGCGGATGCGCGTGGCGACGCTGGCGCGGCCGGCGCGGGGGCCCAGCGTGAAACGCACCACATCGGGTTGCGGGTTGCGTTGGTTGAAGACGGCGATGGCCAGCACATGGTCGCCCGCTGTCATGGGGCTGTCCACGTTCACGCTGAGGGGCACGGTGTTGCCGTTGTCCACCAGCGGCGCGATGTCCAGTTTCACGCGCCCGCCTTGCACCGTCGCACCGCCGGTCCAGGCACGGATGGCATCGTCCAGCTGGTCACCGGCGTGGGCCGGGCGCAGCAGCAGCCAGCCGCCCAGGCCTGCGCCAGTGTGCAGCAGCTGACGCCGGGAGCAAATGCTACCGTTCGCCCTGAGCTTGTCGAAGGTAGGGTTCATGTTTCAGTCACGCAGGGTTTGCAGGTAGGCCACCACGTCCTCGATCTGCTGGGCATTCAGGATGGACCTGCCTTTCCACGCGCGGCCCACGCGCGTGAGTCCTTCGCTGCGGTAGTAGGCCGGCATGATGCTCTCGGGGTTGAGTTGACGCGGATCCACCAGGCGCAGGCGCAGCTGGGCCGCGCTCCAGCGCCGGCCGGCGCCAGCCAGATCGGGCGCCAGATTGCCCTGAAAACGTTCTTCGGGGATGGGGCCGCTGTGGCAGAGCAGGCACAGGCCGTGCTGCCGGCTGGCCACGATGGCGCGCCCGCGTGTTGCATCGCCCACGGCGCCTTCCAGCGCTGCGGGCTCGCCGTCGCCCGCCACGTTCACGGCGCAGGCCCCCAGGGGCAGGGCCAGGGCCGTGGCAGCCGCGAGCCGGCGCAGCATCATGCCCGCCGCAGGTCCTGGTCCTTGATCGGCAGCGCGCGGATGCGCTTGCCCGTGGCCGCGAAGATGGCGTTGAGCACGGCGGGTGCCGCCACCGCAATGGTGGGTTCGCCCACACCGCCCCAGAAACCGCCCGAGGGCATGACGATGGTTTCCACCGGCGGCATGTCGGCCAGGCGCATCACGGGGTAGCTGTCGAAGTTCTTCTGCTCCACCGCGCCATCCTTGACGGTGATCTCGCCGTAGAGCGCGGCCGACAGGCCGTAGACGAAGGAGCCCTCCACCTGGGCCTCGATCTGCTGCGGGTTGACGGCATGGCCCGGGTCGGTGCCCGCCACGATGCGGTGGATCTTGAGCTTGCCCTCTGCGTCGACCGAGACCTCGGCGCAGGCCGCCACATAGCTGCCGAAGCCCATGGTCTGGGCCAGGCCGCGGAACACGCCGGCCGGTGCGGGTTTGTCCCAGCCCACGCGCTCGGCCACGGCATTGAGCACGGCCAGATGCTTGGGGTGCTGGGCCATGAGCTTGCGGCGCAGGGCCAGCGGGTCCTGGCCGGTGGCATGCGCGATCTCGTCGATGAAGGACTCGAGGTAGATCGTGTTCTGGTTCAGGTTCACGCCGCGCCAGAAGCCGGCCGGCACGTGCGGGTTGCGCATGGCGTGGTCGATCAGCAGGTTGGGGAAGCTGTAGCCGATCGAGGCCTCGGCGCCCCCCGCATTCAGCCCCTGGTAGACCACCATGTCCTTGCCGTCGCGCATGGACTGCGGCGCCACCGTGGCCAGGATGGACTGACCCGAGATGCGCATGTGCAGGCCCGTGACATTGCCCTGAGCGTCCAGGCCGGCGGTCAGCTTGGCGCTTGTGATCGGGTGGTAGAAGCCGTGCTGCATGTCCTCTTCGCGCGTCCAGATCAGCTTGATGGGCGTGCCCGGCATGCTCTTGGCGAGCAGCACGGCCTGCGTCACGAAGTCGCTGCGTCCGCGCCGGCCGAAACCGCCGCCCAGGTAGAGCTTGTAGACCTCGCACTGGCTTTGCGGCAGGCCGGCGGCCTCGGAGGCGGCGGCCAGCGCGGCTTCGCCGTTCTGCGTGGGCACCCAGACATCGCAGCGCTCGGCCGTCCAGCGCGCCGTCGCGTTCATGGGCTCCATGGTGGCGTGGTTCTGGTGGGGATAGCTGTAGATGGCCTCGATCCGGCGCGGTGCGGCGCTGATGGCGGCCGCCGCGTCCCCGTTGCTGTTGCCCACCGACGTCGCCGGCGCCGACAGATCCAGGCCGCCCTTGATCAGGTCGGCGATGTCGGCCTGCGAGACGGCGGCGTTGGGGCCGTAGTCCCATTCGATGACCAGCGCATCCAGCGCCGTCTTGGCCGCCCACCAGGTGGCGGCCACCACGGCCACCGCGCTGTCACCGACCTTCACCACCTTCTTCACACCGGCGCGCCGCATAACAGGCGCGGCATTGAAGCTCTTGACCTTGCCGCCGAAGACCGGACAGTCCTTGATGGCGGCGTTGAGCATGCCGGGCAGGGTCAGGTCGATGCCGTAGTCCTGCGCGCCCGTGGTCTTCTTGAAGGTATCGAGCCGCGCCATGCGCTGGCCGGCGATCTTCCAGGTCGAAGGGTCCTTGAGCACGATGCCGGCCGGATCGGGCGGCGTGAGATGCCCGGCGGCGGCGGCCACGCGGCCGTAGACAGTCTTGCGGCCCGTGGGCGTGTGCGTGATCACGCCCGCGGACACACTGCATTCGGCCGCCGGCACGCCCCAGGCGTCGGCAGCGGCCTGCAGCAGCATGAGGCGCGCGGTGGCGCCGCCCTTGCGCACGTAGTCGTGCGATTCGCGGATGCCGCGGCTGCCGCCGGTGGCGAAGTTGCCCCAGACGCGTTTGCGCGCCAGGTTCTGGCCCGGCGTGGGGTACTCGGTGGTGACGCGCGCCCAGTTGCATTCCAGTTCCTCGGCCACCAGCTGGGCCAGGCCGGTCAGCGTGCCCTGGCCCATCTCGGAGCGGGCGATGCGGATCACCACCGTCTCGTCGGGCCGGACGACGACCCAGGCGTCGATCTCGTCGGGCATCGGCTCGGGCGCCGCGGTGCCGCCCGGGACGGCCGTCGTGGTGGCACACCCGGACAGGCCGAATCCGAGCGTCAGCGCGCCGGCGGCGCCGCTGACGACGAAGGCGCGCCGATCGATCCGCGTCGTCATCGCCGTCTCCTTCAGCGCGCGAGGGCGTGGATCGCCTCGCGCACCTGTTGGAAAGTGCCGCAGCGGCAGATGTTGGTGACGGCGGCGTCGATCTCGGCGTCGCTGGGCCGGGGCTTGTCGGCCAGCAGCGCGGTCACCGCCATGATCATCCCGCTCTGGCAGTAGCCGCATTGCGGCACCTGGTGGTCGAGCCAGGCCTGCTGCACGCGGTGCAGCGTGCCGCCGGCGGCCAGGCCCTCGATCGTCGTCACGCGGCGCCCGGCCACCGCCGACAGCGGCAGCGCGCACGAGCGCACCGCGGCACCGTCCAGATGCACCGTGCACGCGCCGCAGGCGGCGATGCCGCAGCCGTACTTGGTGCCGGTCAGGCCCAGCTGCTCGCGCAGCACCCACAGCAGCGGCGTCGCGGGGTCGGC
>JAGWTL010000239.1 GCA_028869035.1 Burkholderiales bacterium
GTGCAACCACGGCCGCCCGACCTGGCGGCAGGTGACCTTGAAGGACCTGGACGCCTTGTTTTTGCGCGGGCGCTAGAAGCTCAGACCGTCGCCAGCAGGCGTATGCGTCCCTCGCTCCTGGCTTTCTTGAAATAACGGCCATCGGCCGTGATGAACTCCGCGCCCGGCGTCTCCAGGGCCACCGCGTGGTACAGGGTATCGAAGACATGGTGCTGATGCCTGATCGCCAGCTCCAGCGCACGGGCGTAGATGCCAGGGTCGTCGGCCGTCTCGAATTCGATGTCGAGCAGATCCAGCATATCGTCCAATGCCTGCTGTGGTTTGAGCCGCGCCAGCACGGCCGCCACCTCGGCCACGAAATGCGGCGGCTGCAGCAGCCGCACTTCCCCGCTGGCCACCTGCCCCAGCAGACCCAGGGCCTGGGCTGGGTGATCCTCACCAGCCGCATCGGCCAGAAACCACTTCAGGGCCACGCTGGCATCGAGGACCACCGTCACGGCCGGCCTTCTTCACGTGCCGCCCGCAACTGGCCCTGCGAGACGCGGGGCGCCTGCTGCCGGCGGCGGGCGATGCGTTTGTAGGCCGCCATGCTGCGCTGCCGGCGCCGCGCACGCTCCACAGCCTCGCGCATCAGGTCCGCGATGATGGCGCTCTTGTTCTGCCCTTCGAATGCGGCATTGAAGGCATCCTTGACGTCTTCCGGAACACTGAAATTGACGGTGGACATGGTGCGCCTTTGATTGTTGAAAAATTCAACAATATTATGGCCACCCATGCCAGACCGCACAAGCAGAATCCGGGGGTATTTCGGGACGGCCTGAACTTTTCCGGCGCGCAGGACATCCTATGCCCCCATGAAACGCTGGCTCCTGCTCCTCCTCGCCCTGATCACGGCCTTCGCCCTGGTCCCGGGTTGCGCCGAGCCGCTGCCGGGCGAGGGATCAGGGCAGGCACTGATCTGGTAGTCTCGCTGGCGATGTCTGCCTCCTCTGCTGCGGCTTCCGCCATGTCCCCCGCCCTGATCGTGCTCGTGCTGTCCCTCCTGCTGGGGCTGCAGCCGATCACGACCGACCTTTACCTGCCGGCCCTGCCCGCGCTCACCGAAGGCTTCGGCGCCACACTGCCGCAGGCCCAACTCACGCTCACGGCCCTGCTGCTGGCCTTCGGCCTCTCGCAGCTGGTCTGGGGCCCGCTGTCGGACCGTTTTGGCCGCCGGCCCATTCTGCTCTGGGGCCTGGCCGCCTATGTCGCGGCCTCGGTGCTCAGCACGCTGGCGCCCACCATGGCGCTGGTTTCCTTCCTCATGGGCAGCGTGCTGGGCGAGGTCATGGACGGCACGGCGCGGCCCCTGATGTACGGCGTGTGGTTCTGGAGCGTGCTGGTCTCGCTGGCGGCCTGGACCCTGGTGCAGAAACATGGCAAGTCCGAGCATTGAATTTCCGACCTGCCTGGCGTTGGCCGGTCCCACGGCCAGCGGCAAGACCGCCGCCGCGCTGGCCATCGCAGCCGAACTGCCGGTGGAGATCATCAGCGTCGATTCGGCCCTGGTCTACCGCGGCATGGACATCGGCACGGCCAAACCCGGCGCGGCCGAGCTGGCCGCCGTGCCGCACCACCTGATCGACATCCGCGACCCGCTGCAGGCCTACAGCGCGGCGGAGTTTGTGCATGACGCCACCGAACTGATCCATGCCATCCACGCACGCGGCCGGCGCCCCCTGCTGGTGGGCGGCACCATGCTTTATTTCAAGGCCCTGTTCGAGGGCATCGACGACATGCCCAGGGCCGACGCGACGCTGCGCGCGCAGATCGAGGCCGAGGCCCAAACAAAAGGCTGGCCGGCCCTGCACGCCGAACTGATGAAGGTGGACCCGCTCACGGCCGCGCGCCTGGCGCCCGGCGACTCGCAGCGCATCCAGCGCGCGCTGGAGGTCTGGCGTGTCTCGGGCCAGCCCCTGTCCTCCTTCCACACACGCAGTGACGCGGCCCGGCCCTCGGACCTGGCCCGCGCCACCACGCTGATCTCGCTGGAACCGACGGACCGCGCCTGGCTGCACGAACGCATCGCCCGGCGCTTCGACACCATGCTGGCCGGCGGCCTGCTGGACGAGGTGCAGCGCCTGCGCGCGCGCGGTGACCTGCACGCCGATCTGCCCTCCATGCGCTGCGTGGGTTACCGCCAGACCTGGGAAGCCCTGGACGGCCGGGCCCCCATGGGCGAGCTGCGCGAGCGCGGCATCTACGCCACGCGCCAGCTCGCCAAGCGCCAGATCACCTGGCTGCGCAGCATGCCGCAGCGCCGTGTGGTGCCCTGCGACGCGCCCGACGCCCTGCAACAAGTGTTGCAAATCGCGCGTGACTGGGCCGCCACAAGGGCCGCCTAGGCATCGAGAACTCGTTACCATGGCCCCGAACGCCAGGCCACGCCACTGGAGCCATCTCAGGGAACAGCACATGGACATGAACAGACGCTTGCTACTGGGCGCCACCGGCGCCCTGGCGCTGTCGGCCTGCAGCACGCAGCAGATGGTGAATCTCGCCATGTCCAGGAGCCCGGAATCGGCCCTGCGCAACATGGCCCAGAGCCGGGTCAACTCCTACACCTACAACCCCCAGCTCGCGCTGGCCGACCTGCGCCGCATCAAGAACGAGTACAACAAGCTCATGGGCAATCTGCAGCAAGAGAGCGGCGAGCAGTGGGGCCAGCGCGAAGCGGGCACGCTGCCCAGCCGCACGCGCTACGTGAAGTACACGCAGAACTACAGGAACCGGGTCGTGGTGGACTACGACGCCGGCACCATCCTGATCGAGCACCTGGACGAGGACGCCGCCCGGGACAAGCTGCGCCGCGCCACCGTCGTGGCCCTGCTCACGCCCGGCGACCCGGGCGCCGTGGACCTGTTCTCGGACAAGGAGGTCACGCTGAGCGGTCAGCCCTATCTGCAGGACCTGGTGGTGGACCAGAACAACACCGTCATCAAGACCCGCGAGGACGTGGAGCGTTACGCGAGCTACCTGGTCGAGAACCGTCTGCAGGAGCGCAATATCGACGTCAACGGCGTGCCCAAGACCGTGTTCTACGTGCAGATGGCCATGGTCAACGCCGCCATCGACAAACGCGCGCTGCAGTACGCGGCCCTGGTGCGCCAGAACTCGGACAAGACCCGGGTCAGCCGCAGCCTGATCTACGCCATCATCCGCATCGAAAGCTCCTTCAATCCCTACGCGGTCTCCAGCGCCCCGGCCTACGGCCTGATGCAGCTCGTGCCCACCAGCGGCGGGCGCGAGGCCTACCGCAAGGCCCGCGGCGAGGACGTGATCCCGAGCAAGGAATTCCTCTTCACGCCCGAGAACAACATCGAGTTCGGCACGGCCTACCTGGGCGTGCTGCTCTACGACAGCCCGCTGCGCGAGATCCGCGACCCGGTGTCACGCGAGTACTGCGCCATCGCCGCCTACAACACCGGCCCCAGCAATGTGTACCGGGCCTTCAGCCACAAGAACGGGCGGGCTCGCCAGGACGAGGCGCTGGACGCCGTCAACGCCATGCGCCCCGACGAGGTCTACAACGCGCTGCGCAGCAAGCTGCCCTATGACGAGACCCGTTCTTACATCGCCAACGCGGTGCAGGCCAAGAAACGCTACGCGATGATGTAGGGCCGGGCGCGTTTGCGCTCCTCGTCCCTTCTCCCCTTGTATGCAGGTTCTGATCGATTTCACCGACGCGCCCACCGGCCGGCCCGGCGCACTGCGCCACGCCTTTGACACGCCCCTGGCAACCCTGGTCGCAAGCTCGGCCCAGCAGGTCCCGGCGCTGCTCGATGCCGTGGAACGCCACGCGCGCGCCGGCCGCTGGTGCGTGGGGTATGTGCGCTACGAGGCGGCCCCGGCCTTCGACGCCGCCTACACGGTGCACGCGGCCGACGGCCCGCTGGCCTGGTTCGGCGTCTACGAAAGCGCGCTCGACTGGCCCGATGCCCCGGCCCTACCGCCCTCCCACGCCGACTGGACCGGCGGCCCGGACCGCGCGGCCTTCGACGCCGACATGGCGCGCATCCACGCGGCCATCGCCGCGGGCGAGCTCTACCAGGTCAACTACACCGCGCCGCTCGACGGCACACTGCAAGGCGAGGCGCTCGCGCTGTTCCAGGCCCTGCAACGCGCGCAGCCCGGCGGCTACGCAGCCTTCATCGATAGCGGCCACGAGCAGCTGCTCTCGGTCTCGCCCGAGCTCTTCTTCGACTGGAACGGTGAGCACATCCTTGCGCGCCCCATGAAGGGCACGGCCCCGCGCGGTGCCGACGCCGCAGCAGACCAGGCGAATGTGCAGGCCCTGCGCAGCTCACCCAAGGAGCGTGCCGAGAACGTGATGATCGTGGACCTGCTGCGCAACGACCTCTCGCGCATCGCCGAGCCGCACAGCGTGCACGTGCCTGTGCTCTTTCGCACCGAGGCCCTGCCCACGGTCTGGCAGATGAGCTCGGACGTCACGGCCCGCGTGCGCCCGGGCACCACGCTGGCCCGGGTCTTCGGCGCGCTTTTTCCCTGCGGCTCGATCACCGGCGCCCCCAAGGTGCAGGCCATGCGCCTGATTCACGGCCTGGAGGCGCAAGCACGCGGTGTCTACTGCGGCGCCATCGGCGTGGTGCGGCCGGGCGGTCACGCCACCTTCAACGTCGCGATCCGTACTGTCACCATCCGCGGGCAGCAGCTGCGCTGCGGCATCGGCAGCGGCATCACGAGCGATGCAACAGCAGCCGGCGAATGGCAGGAATGGCGCCACAAGCGCGCCTTCCTCGACCGGGCCAGCCAGCCCTTCGAGCTTCTCGAAACCCTGCGCCTGCAGGATGGCCAGCTGCTTGAGACGCCGCGGCATCTTGCGCGCATGGCGCGGGCGGCACAGCATTTCGGATTTAGCTGCGAACCGGCCGCCCTGCAGGCGGCGCTG
>JAGWTL010000006.1 GCA_028869035.1 Burkholderiales bacterium
TGTTGTCGTAGCCGATGCGCTTGATGGTGTCGCGCGCGACCTGGATGTAGTCCACGTGCGCGTTGGTGGTGATCTCGCCGGCCAGCACCACCAGACCGGTGTTGCACAGGGTCTCGGCGGCCACGCGGCTGCGCGGGTCCTGCTTGAAGATCGCGTCCAGGATGGCATCGGAGACCTGGTCCGAAACCTTGTCAGGATGGCCTTCGGAAACGGACTCGGAAGTGAAGAGGTAATCGTTCGCCATTGAATAAACTCCAAAATTGATTGTCAGGCGCGTTGCCTGGGCTGGGAGCTTCGGCGAACGCTTTAGCAGAGGTGTCATGAATGACGGCACAATCGTTCCCTTTCGGGGTGGCGGCCTGTGCCTGTCGCCCTGCAAGTAGTTCCGTAACTCGGCGACGCCCGCATTTTATCCGAATGATGGTCCTTTTTCGCATCCTGTCCTGGCTGCCCCTGTGGGTCTTGCACGGCATCGGCTGGGGCCTGGGTTGGCTGGTCTTTGCCCTGTCTCCTACCTACCGGCGGCGTTTCCTGGCGAATTGCGCACAAGCCGGCCTGACCTGGCGGCAGTGCCGTGGCGCCGTGGGCCAGGCCGGGCAACTGGTGGCGGAATTGCCGCGCCTGTGGTTCGGGCGACCCGTGCCCGTGACCTGGGAGGGGGGTGAGCATGTCCTGCAGGCCCTGACCGCGGGGCGTGCCATAGTTTTCCTGACTCCTCACATGGGCAGTTTTGAGGTGACGGCCCAGGACTATGCCGTACGTTTTGGCGCCATGCAGCCCATCACCGTCCTGTTTCGCCCTTCGCGTCAGCCGGCGTTGCGCACACTGGTGGCCACGGCGCGCCAGCGCCCCCATCTGCAGACTGCGCCCACCACCTTGGCGGGGGTCAAGCAACTGATCAAGGCGCTGCGCCAGGGGCAGTCGGTCGGCCTGCTGCCGGACCAGGTGCCGCCGCAGGGCCTGGGTGTCTGGGCGCCGTTTTATGGCCGCGAGGCCTACACCATGACCCTTTCGGCCCGGCTGGCGCAGCAGACCGGTGCGGTGGTGCTGCTGGCCTGGGGCGAACGCCTGCCCCGGGGGCGTGGTTACACCGTGCATGTGCAGCCCCTGGGCACGTCACTGCCGTCCGATCCGCAGGCTGCCGCGACGGTGATCAACCAGGCCATGGAGCAGGTGATCGCCACCTGTCCGCAGCAATACCTCTGGGCTTACGCCCGCTACAAGCAGCCGCGCGAGGAAGGACTGTGATGCAACATCCAGGTGTTCTCTTCATGGGCCTGATCGCGCCCCTGCCGCTGTCCT
This sequence comes from Burkholderiales bacterium, assembly GCA_028869035.1. Taxonomy (GTDB): domain Bacteria; phylum Pseudomonadota; class Gammaproteobacteria; order Burkholderiales; family Burkholderiaceae_C; genus Hylemonella. The sequence continues at coordinate 1,303 of JAGWTL010000006.1, forward strand.
GGGTGCGGGCCCTGGGCACGCTGGTGGGGCTGGTGCTGTATGTGCTGGCCGTGCCGCGTCGCCGTGTGGTGATGAGCAATCTGGCCCTGTGTTTTCCGGGCCATCCCCTGGAGGAGCGCCGGCGCTGGGCACGCGAGTGTTTTGTACATTTCACCCAGGCCTGGTTCGACCGTTCCTGGCTCTGGAACGGCAAGCCGGAGGTGCTGCGCCAACGCCTGCTTGTCAAGGGGGCCGTGCATGAATTGCAAGGCAAGGAGCCGACGGTGATCTTTGCACCGCATTTCTTCGGGCTGGATGCGGCGGGCACGGCGATCAACCAGCAGTCCGGCCGGTCCATGGTCAGCATCTACACGCCCCAGCGCAACAAGGCCGTGGACCAGTGGCTGCACGACGGACGGCGCCGTTTCGGCAATCTGCAACTGTTCTATCGTGACCAGGGTGTCAAGTCCATCGTCGCGGGTTTGCGCGGGGGCGCCCTGCTTTACCTGCTGTCGGACATGAACTTCGGGCCCGAGGAGTCGATCTTCGTGCCCTTCTACGGCGTGCCGGCGGCCACCGTGCCCTCCTTGCCGCGTTTTGCCCGCCTGGGGCGGGCCAAGGTGGTTCCGGTGACGGCGCGCATCACGCCGCAGGGTTATGACATCGAGGTGCATCCGGCCTGGAAGGACTATCCGAGCGCCGATGTGCAGGCCGATACGGCCTACATGAACCACTGGCTGGAGGGTGTCATCAACACCATGCCCTCGCAGTACTACTGGGTGCACAAGCGCTTCAAGACCCGGCCGCCGGGGGAGCCCTCGGTTTACTGAGAGGGTGAGGCTGCGTAACTCCCACCATGCGCGTTCGAATCCAAAACGGGATGATTTGACCACCAACACCACGCAGCGTGTGCCGACAGCACACGCAAGGGGTTTGGTGGGCAAAGGGCCCGTTTTGGTTCGAACCCGGAGGGGCGTGGTTTTGCGGGCGATCCGCGGCGTTGCAAAACCCAAGGCAAGCCGTCCTGGCTTGCCTTGGGTTTTGCGCCTTGCGGCTCATCCCGCAAAAGCCACGCCGCGCACGGTGCGAGTTACGTAGCCTCACCCTAGAAAGCACTGCAGCGAGGCGATCACGCGCTGCGGCTGCTCATGCACGATCCAGTGCGTGGCGTCCGGCACGGTTTCCAGCGTGAGTCGCGGGATGTAGTCGTCCAGCCCATCGATCAGTTCGGGCGGCAGCGCGGTATCACCCAGGGCCCAGAGCACGAGCGTGGGCAGGGGGATGGTGAGCATCGCGCGCGGCAGTTCGATGGCGCTGGCGGCCGGGTCCTCGGCGCGCGGCGGGCGCAGCGGTGAGGCGCGGTAGTAATTGCAGCCGCCGCTCAGGCCCTGGTCCCAGACGGCGCGGTAACGGGCCTTCATGTCATCGGTGAGCCAGCCAAAGCCGTCAGCTCCGGCGCCCATGCCCAGGAAAAAGTCCCAAAGGCGGCGGTAGTCGTTCTCGGCCAGCAGCTTTTCGGCGTCGGGACGGATCAGGAAGTTCATGTAGGCGCTGGCGGCCTGCTGCTTCGGATTGCTTTTGAGCTCGCGCAGGAAGGCGCCCGGGTGCGGCGAGTTGACGATGGCCAGCTTCGCGCTCAGTTGCGGCAGCTGGTTGGCCAGGTTCCAGGCCACGGCGCCGCCCCAGTCGTGCGCGATCAGGCAGGCCAGAGGGGCGCTACCGGCTTCGATGGCGATCAGGGCCGCGATGTCCTGCACCAGATGTTTGGCCCGGTAGGCTGCCACGTCGGCTGGCGCGCTGGATTGTTCGTAGCCGCGCAGATTGGGCGCCACGCAACGGTAGCCGCCGTTTTCAGGTCGCGCGAAATGAACCAGCAGCTCGTCCCAGACAAAAGCGGCTTCGGGAAATCCGTGCAGAAAAAGCAGGACCGGTCGGCCACGTTCGCCCGCAGCGCGACAGCTCAGGGTGATGCCGTGCGGCAGCGGCTGCAGCCAGGTCTCGATCATGCCGGCCCGGTCGCAGCGTCAGGGTGCGCCCACTGCCACAGCAGCTGCGCGACGTCCTCGATACCGGTGCGTTTGGTGGCCGAGAACAGGCGCACCTCACCGCCGCCGGCCTGCAGCGCCATGATGGACAGGGCCTTGGCCCCTTCGCTGCGTGTGAGTTTGTCGGCCTTGGTCAGGATGACCAGGAATTTCAGGCCTTCCTCGACGCGCGGACGGATCACCTCGAGCAGGACCTGGTCCAGCTCGGTCAGGCCGTGGCGCGGATCGCACATCAGCACGATGGCCTTGAGGTTTTCGCGTGTGACCAGGTAGTTGGCCATGACCTGCTGCCAGCGGATCTTGTCCTGCTTGGGCACCGCGGCGTAGCCATAACCCGGCAGGTCGGTCAGCACGGCATCGGTGATGCCCTGTTTGCCCAGGGCGAACAGGTTGATGTGCTGCGTGCGCCCGGGCTTCTTGGAGGCGAAGGCCAGCTGGTTTTGCTGGGTCAGGGTGTTGATGCAGGTCGATTTGCCGGCGTTGGAGCGGCCGACAAAGGCAATTTCCGGCACATCCAGCGCGGGCAGGAAATGCAGCTCGGGCGCCGTGGTCAGGAAGCGGGCCGTGTGCAGCCAGCCCAGGGCCTGGACGGCCCTCGGGCTGGGGGGGGCGGGCTTGCCGCCCTGGCGGGCCGCGGCGGCAGTTTTGGAGGGGGGGGTCATGAGGTGATGGTGAAGTGCCCGGACCTGCATTGTAGAATCGGGCAGTTTTGCTCCAACTACACCCGAACCGAACCACCATGAAGTTGCTTGCCCCCCTGATGTTGGCTGCCGTGCTGGCAGCGCCCGCCTTCGCTGCCGAGGATGCCAAGGCGCCGGCCAAGCCCGACCTGGCCAAGGGCGAAGCCAGGTTCACCGCGGTCTGTGCCGCCTGTCACGGCGCCGACGGTAACTCCGGCATCCCGGCCAACCCCAAATTGGCTCAGCAGCACCCCCAGTACCTGGTCAAGCAGCTGCAGGAGTTCAAGTCCGGCAAGCGCAACAGCGCCGTGATGAAGGGTTTCGCCTCGGTGCTCAGCGACGAGGACATGATGGACATAGGCGCCTGGCTGGCCGCGCAGAAGGCCAAGCCGGGTTTCGCCAAGGACAAGGAACTGGTGGCCCTGGGTGAACGCATCTACCGCGGCGGCATCCCCGACCGCCAGATCGCGGCCTGTGCTGGCTGCCACAGCCCCAACGGCGCCGGCATTCCGGCCCAGTACCCGCGCCTGAGCGGCCAGCATGCCGACTACACCTTGACCCAGTTGCAGTCCTTCCGCGACGGCGTGCGCAAGAACAGCTTGCCCATGACCCAGGTGGCGGCCAAGATGAACGATCGCGAAATCAAGGCCGTTGCAGATTACATCGCCGGCCTGCGTTGATCGCAATACGCTTGCAGATTGCCGGGTTTCAACCGGCATGAATAAGCACGGGGTGATATTTGGTTCACAATGCTGGCTGAATGCCCGCTGACGGAACCCTGCAGCTTCCAGGTACTCCTACCCAGGCGGGTCTTTGCATGAAGACCCGCCTTTTGTTTTTTGCAGACCGCAGCCACTAACACCATGACCGTCTCCACCCAGGGCCTGAAATTGCCCGCATCCTCCCGCACCCTGCGTGCGGCGGTGGAATTGCTGTCGTCGATGCGCTTTTCCATCTCGCTGCTGACCGTGATCTGCATCGCCTCGGTCATCGGCACGGTGCTCAAGCAGCACGAACCGCTGAACAACTACATCAACCAGTTCGGCCCCTTCTGGACCGAGGTCTTCGGCAAGTTCAATCTGTATGCGGTTTACAGCGCCTGGTGGTTCCTGCTGATCCTGGCTTTCCTGGTCACCAGCACCTCGCTGTGCATTGCACGCAACACCCCCAAGATCCTGGCCGACCTCAAGGCCTACAAGGAAAACGTGCGGGAGCAATCGCTGCAGGCCTTCCACCATCGCGCGCAAGCCACGCTGACCGATGCGCCGCAAGCCGCCGCCCAGCGCCTGGGTCGTCTGCTGGCCACCGGGGGCTGGAAAGTGAAGTTGCAGCAACGCGAGACGCCCTCGGGCACCGGCTGGATGCTGGCGGCCAAGGCCGGCGCCGCCAACAAACTGGGTTATCTGGCGGCGCACAGTGCCATCGTGCTGGTCTGCGTCGGGGGGTTGCTGGATGGAGACCTCATGGTGCGGGCGCAGATGTGGTGGGGCGGCAAGACACTCTACAACGGCGGCGGCATGATTGCCGACGTCAAACCAGAGCACCGCCTGAGCGAACGCAACCCGACCTTCCGCGGCAATCTGTTGGTGGCCGAGGGTACACAGTCCAGCACCGCCATCCTGAACCAGTCCGACGGCATCCTGCTGCAGGAGCTGCCCTTTGCCATCGAACTCAAGAAGTTCATCGTCGAGCACTACTCGACCGGCATGCCCAAGCTCTTTGCCAGCGAGATCGTGATCCACGACAAGGCCACGGGCGAGAAGACCGAGGCGCGCGTCGAGGTCAACCACCCGGCCAGCTACAAGGGCATCGAGATCTACCAGTCCAGCTTCGACGACGGCGGCTCGACCGTGCGCCTCAAGGCCCAGCCCATGAACGCGGCGACCCAACCCTTCGAGATCGAGGGTGTGATCGGCGGCACGTCGCAGCTGAGCAATGGCAATCAGAAGCTCACGCTGGAATACACCGGCCTGCGCGTCATCAACGTCGAGAACTTCGCGGCCAACAGCCCCTCGGGCGTGGACGTGCGCAAGGTGGACTTTCGCGCCGCACTGGACGAGCGCTTGGGCGCGGCCAACAAGGCTGACGCCAGGAAGACCCAGCGCAACGTCGGCCCCAGCGTGAGCTACAAGCTGCGCGACGAGGCTGGCCAGGCGCGCGAGTTCAACAACTACATGCTGCCGGTTGATCTGGGGGGCGGGGTGCCGGTTTTCCTGATGGGCATGCGCGAGACACCGTCAGAGCCCTTCCGTTACCTGCGCATACCGGCCGATGCCCAGAGCTCGACCGCTGAATTCTTCCGCCTGCGCGCTGCCCTGGCTGATCCGGTGATGCGTGCACAAGCCGTGCGTCGTTATGCCGCGCGTGTGGTGGATCCTTCCCGCAAGGATCTGCTGCCGCAGCTCAACGCCTCGGCCCTGCGTGCGCTGGGCCTGTTCTCGGGGGCCGAGCCCGTAGCGGGCAGCCGGGCGCCGGGCGGCCTGCAGGCCATGGCGGACTTCATGGAAAACAATGTGCCCGAGGCCGAGCGTGCGCGAGCGGGCGAGATGCTGGTGCGCATCCTCAACGGAACCCTGTTCGAGTTGCTGCAGGTCGCGCGCGAACGCGCCGGCCTCAAGCCCCTGGCCTCCGATGAAACCGCCCAGGCTTACATGACGCAGGCCGTGCTGGCGCTGAGCGACGCCTATTTCTACCCGGCCCCCATGGCCCTGCAGCTGAGCGATTTCACGCAGCTGCAGGCCAGCGTGTTCCAGGTGGCGCGCGCACCGGGCAAGACGGTTGTTTATCTGGGCTGTGCCTTGCTGATCCTGGGCGTGTTTGCCATGCTCTATGTGCGCGAGCGCCGCCTCTGGATCTGGCTGACGCCCCAGGGGCAGGGCGCCCAGGCCAGCATGGCCCTGTCGTCCAACCGCAAGACCCTGGACGCCGACCGTGAATTCGAGCAGCTGCGTGACAAGCTCTTGCAGAGCAAGGAGTAAACCATGAACACCGCCACGACCACCCTGACCCTCAACGAGGGCTACTTTGCCAAGCGCAATCTCTTTGACTGGCTGTTTGCCCTGCTGGTCGCCGTGGGCGGCCTGTACGCCTACGCCAACTACCATCCCTACATGGATGTCTACGAGAAAGGCATCCTGCTGCTGGCCATGCCCGCCGCCGCGGCGCTGGGCTGGTTCTGGCGGCCGCTGCGCGTGCTGATGCTGGTGGTGGTCGCCTTCGCGCTCCTGGGCATCGCCTCCTATCAAGGGCAGCTGGCGCGCGCCGAGAGCGTGTTCTGGCTCAAGTACTTCCTGTCCAGCCAGTCGGCCATCCTGTGGATGAGCGTGCTGTTCTTCATGAGCACGGCGTTCTATTGGATCGGCATGTTCAGCCGGGCGCAGGGCGCCACCATGGAGCTGATCGGCTCGCGCCTGACCTGGGTGGCCGTGGGCATGGCCCTGATCGGCACCCTGGTGCGCTGGTACGAGAGTTACCTGCTCGGCCCGGACATCGGGCACATCCCGGTCAGCAACCTGTACGAGGTCTTCGTGCTCTTCTGCTGGCTGACGGCGCTGTTCTACCTCTACTTCGAACAACAGTACGGCACGCGCGGCATGGGCGCCTTTGTCATGCTGGTGGTCAGCGCGGCCGTGGGCTTCCTGCTCTGGTACACCGCGGTGCGCGAGGCGCACGAGATCCAGCCCCTGGTGCCGGCGCTCAAGAGCTGGTGGATGAAGCTGCACGTGCCGGCCAACTTCGTGGGTTACGGCACCTTCGCCCTGGCCGCCATGGTGGCTTTCGCCTACCTGATCAAGAGCCAGGCGCAGGAGACTCGCTGGTACAGGCTGGCCCCGCTGTGGATCTTCGGCATCGTGCTGTGCTTCGTGCCGCTGGCCTTCCGCCAGAGTTCTTCGGCGGCCGGTGGCAGCTACTGGCTGGTCTATTTCATCATCGCCGCGCTCATCGTGGGCGGCATCCTGCTGGGTCGCCGGCGCATCATCGAACGGCTGCCCTCGCTTGAGGTGCTGGACGACGTGATGTACAAGTCCATCGCCGTGGGGTTTGCCTTCTTCACCATCGCCACCGTGCTCGGCGCCCTGTGGGCGGCCGAGGCCTGGGGCGGCTACTGGAGCTGGGACCCCAAGGAGACCTGGGCCCTGATCGTCTGGCTCAATTACGCGGCCTGGCTGCACATGCGCCTGATGAAGGGCCTGCGCGGCACCGTGGCGTCGTGGTGGGCCCTGGCGGGCCTGGGCGTGACGACCTTCGCCTTCATCGGCGTCAACATGTTCCTCAGCGGGTTGCACAGCTACGGCGCGTTGTAGGGGTTTGGCGCCGTCCCGACGGGGAAGCGGGAACTTTGTAAGAATCATTGCCATCCCACGACTCATCAGCATAGGAGGGAACGACATGCTCATCAAGACTCGTGACGATGGCTTTGTCCATCCGCAATCCAGCGAAATCACCCCGCAAAACATCTACCGAGACCGACGCCAGCTGATGCGCCTGATGGCCGGAGGGGTTGCCGGCGCTGCCTTGGCGGCCTGGGCCGTGCGCGACGCACGCGCGCAAATGCCGGCCCAGGGCGCCAAGCTGGCGGGCCGGAAGTCCTCAGTGAGTGGCGCCAGCACCATGGAGAGGATCACTGACTTCAAGGATGCCAGCAGCTACAACAACTTCTACGAATTCGGCACGGACAAGAGCGACCCGGCGCGCAATGCGCACACGCTCAAGACTACGCCCTGGACCGTGGGCATCGAGGGCCTGGTCAAGAAACCCGGCAACTACGCCTTGGAAGACCTGCTCAAGCTGTCTCCTATGGAAGAACGCGTCTACCGGCTGCGTTGTGTCGAGGGCTGGTCCATGGTGATCCCGTGGGTGGGTTACTCGGTGGCGGAGTTGATCAAAAAGGTCGAGCCCCTAGGCAGCGCCAAGTACGTCGAATTTATCACCCTGGCCGACAGCAAGACCATGCCTTATGTGGGCTCGCGTGTGCTCAACTGGCCTTATGTCGAGGGACTGCGCATGGACGAGGCCATGCACCCCCTGACCCTGCTGGCCTTCGGCATGTATGGTGAAGTGCTGCCGAAGCAGAATGGCGCACCGCTGCGTCTGGTGGTGCCATGGAAGTACGGCTTCAAGAGTGGCAAGAGTCTGGTGAAGATCCGCTTCACCGACAAGCAGCCGGCCACGGCCTGGAACGTGGCTGCACCCCAGGAATATGGCTTCTATTCCAACGTGAATCCGCTGGTCGATCATCCGCGCTGGAGCCAGGCCAATGAACGTCGCATCGGCGAAGACGGCCTGTTTGCCAAGAAGCGCAAGACCTTGATGTTCAACGGCTACGAGGCCCAGGTGGGGCAGCTGTACGCCGGCATGGATCTCAAGAAATATTACTGACAGCCTGCACTTGGAGACGGCGCGTTTCAACCGCTGGCTGCTGGCGCGTACCGTCAAACCGCTGCTGTTTCTGCTCTGTCTGCTGCCGGCGTTCTGGCTGGTTTATGGGGCGGCGACCGATCAGCTGGGGGCCAATCCGGCCGAAGTTTTGATCCGATCCACGGGGGACTGGACCCTGCGCATGCTCTGCGCGGTCCTGGCCGTTACGCCCCTGCGGGTTCTGCTGAAGCTGTCGGCGCTGGCGCGCTTGCGCCGCATGCTGGGGCTCTACGTCTATTTCTACGTCGTGTTGCATCTGCTGTGCTACGCCTGGCTGGACATGGGCCTGGACCCGAGCGACATCGCGCGTGACATTGCCAAGCGCCCCTTCATCCTGGTGGGTTTCACGGCTTTTGTGCTGCTGACGCCACTGGCCGCCACCTCGTGGAACCGTGCCATCCGCGCCCTGGGCGCTGCGCGTTGGCAGCTTCTGCACAAGCTGGTGTATGCCGTGGCCGTGCTGGCTGTGCTGCACTTTTTCTGGATGCGCGCAGGCAAGAACAATTTTGCCGAGGTGCAGGTGTATGCAGGCATATTCGGCGCCCTGCTGGGTTGGCGACTGCTGCGCTACGTCAGGAACCGCAGGATCTGAACCGCAGGCCCGGCCTATCAGATCAGCTTTTCTCCTCGCATCTGATCGGACGCGTACTCGCGTTCGCGGATCAGATGGGATTGGATACCATCGACCAGGATCTCTGCAGCACGACCGCGCGTGTTGTAGTTGCTGGCCATGCTCATGCAGTAGGCGCCAGCCGAGAGCACGGCCAGCTGATCACCCGTTTGCACATTGAGCATCCGGTCACGCCCCAGCCAGTCACCGCTCTCGCACACCGGGCCGACGATGTCCCAGTTCGTGTTGGCGCCCTGGCGTGGTGTCAATGGCACGATCTGGTGGTAGGCCTCGTACATGGCCGGGCGTGGCAGATCGTTCATGGCCGCATCGACGATGCAGAAATTCTTCTGTTCGCCGGGCTTGAGGTAGAGCACTTCGGTCAGGCAGACGCCGGCATTGCCGACCAGAGAGCGACCGGGTTCGATCATCAGCTGGCGCTGGCCATAGCCGCGCGCATCCAGCTTGGCGAGCAGCTTGGCCCACAGGGCATCGGCGGCGGGTGGTGTGTCACCGTTGTAGTCGATGCCCAGACCGCCACCGAAGTCGATGTGGTGCAGCGGGATGCCGGTCGCTTCGATGGCCTGGACCAGATCGAGTACGCGGTCCATCGCGTCCAGGTAGGGCGACTCCTGCGTGATCTGCGAGCCGATATGGCAGTCGATACCCACGACTTTCAGGCCGGGCAGCGCGGCAGCGTGGCGATAGGTGGTCAGCGCGCGTTCGTGTGCGATGCCGAATTTGTTGCCCTTGAGGCCGGTCGAGATGTAAGGATGGGTCTTGGCATCCACGTTCGGATTCACACGGATGCTGACAGGCGCGCGCTGGCCTGCGGCAAGCGCCACTTCGTTGAGTACGTCGATTTCGGCTTCGCTTTCGACATTGAAACAGCCGATGCCCGCGTCAAGCGCCCGGCGCATTTCAGTGCGTGTCTTGCCGACGCCGGAGAAGATGATCTTGCTTGCGTCGCCGCCCGCGGCCAGCACGCGTTCGAGCTCGCCGCCGGAGACGATGTCGAAGCCGCAACCGGCGCGGGCGAACAGCTGCAGTATGGCCAGCGAGGAGTTGGCTTTCATGGCGTAGCAGATCTGTGCCTTGCGGCCGGCAAAGCCGCGCTGGTAGGCCCCCAGGGCGGCCAGCATGGCCGCCTTGGAATACACGAACAGTGGCGTGCCATGCTGGCGGGCCAGATCGGCCAGGCGCACGTTTTCGATGAAGAGCTCATTGCCACGGTAGGCAATGTGGGGCTGGCCCGGGAGTGTCTTGGCGGTCATTGGTGGGCGGGAATGTTGGTGGAGACAGGAGCAGGCGACGGGCCGGTGGCTGGCGTCTCGGACTTCTTGTTGTCGGGCATGGCCGGCCACATGGACTGGGGCAGGGTGGCGCGGTTGGCCGCAGCCGGTTCCTTGGGCAGGTAGAGGTTGCCGGTCTGGCCGCAGCCGGCCAAGGCCAGCAACGCGCCTGCCCCAATGACAGCAAGCACGGCATGGCTTAGGGCCCTGACTAGAATCCGAGGGGTTTGCAACATCACGGAATTGTAATGACCGACACCGAATTCATGGACCGTGCCGAGAGTGTTCTGCGCGCCATCGAAGCCAGCTGTGACCGCTTCAACGAGGAAAGCGACGTCGACATCGACAACCAGCGCGTCGGCGGCATGGTGACCCTGGTGTTTCGCGATCGCAGCCAGATCGTGGTGAATCTGCAGAAGCCGTTGCATGAAATCTGGCTGGCGGCCCGCTCGGGCGGTTACCACTACAAGTTCGATGGCCGCCAGTGGCTTGATACCAAGGGGCAAGGCGAGTTTTTCGCCAGCCTTTCGCGTTATGCAAGCGAACAGGCTGGCTCGAAACTGATGTTTTCCGCCTGATCAGTTCTTGAACAGGTCGAGGATGCGCAGCTTTTCTTCCGCGGGCGGATTGGGTGCCTGCGCCGGCGGGGCGGCGGGGGCTGGTGCTGGCGCGGCCGGCGTGGGTTCCGGCAGGATGCCTCCGGGCGGGGGCATGACGGCGGGTACGTCGTCCAGGCCCAGCGAGAGCACACCACCATCCTTGGCGTGTTCGGTGTACATCCAGTCGATACCGACTTGCACCACGCCCTCGGGCGGCGCCAGTTCCAGGATGGGCACGTCGCGTAGGGCGTGTTCCATATAGTTGATCCAGACCGGCAGGCTCAGGCCGCCACCCGTTTCCCGGTCACCCAATTTGCGCGGTGTGTCGTAGCCGATCCAGGTGATGGCGGTGAGCGTGGGGTGGTAGCCGGCAAACCAGGCGTCCATGGAGTCATTCGTGGTGCCTGTCTTGCCATAGATATCGGGCCGTTTCAGTGCGGCCTGGGCCCGGCTTCCCGTGCCGGTGCGCATGACCTCCTGCAACATGGTTGACATGACGAAGGCATTGCGTGCTTCAATTGCGCGCATGGATTCGTCGGGCACCACGGGTTTGGACTGGATCAGCACCTTGCCCTTCTGCTCGGTGATCTTGCTGATCATCCAGGGGTTGATGCGGTAGCCCCCGTTGGCGAATACTGAGTACCCGGTGGCCATCTGCATGGGGGTGACCGAACCGGCGCCCAGTGCCATGGTGAGGTAAGGCGGGTGTTTCTCGGCTTCAAAGCCGAATTGGGCGACCCATTCCTGGGCGTAGCGCGCGCCGATGGCGTCCAGCACGCGTATCGAAATCATGTTCTTGGATTTCGCGAGGGCGCGGCGCAGGGGCATGGGGCCTTCGAAGGCGCCGTCGTAGTTTTTCGGCTCCCAGGGCTGGCCACCAGTCAACTCGGGCTCGAAGAACAGGGGCGCGTCGTTGACCACGGTGGCTGGGGTGAAGCCTTTTTCGAGTGCGGCCGAATAGATGAAGGGCTTGAAGCTCGAACCGGGCTGGCGCCAGGCCTGGGTGACGTGGTTGAACTTGTTCTTTTCGAAATCGAATCCCCCCACGAGGGCTTTGATGGAGCCGTTGCGCGGGTCCAGCGAGACGAAGGCGCCCTCAACCTCGGGCAACTGCACAATTTCCCAGGTGTTTTTCGCTGTTTTCATGACCCGGATGATGGCGCCACGACGGATCTTGAGCTTGGGGCCGGCCCTGGGCTGCAGGCCGGGCTGAGCGATGCGCAGTCCCTCCCCTGTGATGTCCAGAATTTCGCCACCACGCCGCATGGCCATGACTTTGCGGGGGGTGGCTTCCAGCACCAAGGCGGTCAGCAAGTCGCCGTTGTCGGGGTGCTCGTCCAGGGCATCATCGACAGTGTCTTCAAGCTCGGTGGCCTTGTCGGGCAGGGTAATGAATTTCTCGGGCCCCCGGTAGGCCTGGCGGCGCTCAAAGTCCATGATGCCCTGGCGCAGGGCCTGGTAGGCCACTTCCTGGTCCTTGGAGCGTATGGTGGTGTAGACGTTGAGTCCTCGCGTGTAGGTCTCCTCGCCATACTGGGCAAAGATCAGCTGGCGGACCATCTCGGCCACGAATTCAGCGTGGCTGCGCGCCGGGCCATTGCCGGCGGCGTTGTTGCCCCCCGATTTGATCCGCAGCTCCTGCTTTCTGGCGGTCTCGGCTTCTTCTGCCGTGATGAAACCGTTGTCCAGCATGCGGTCGATGATGTAGAGCTGGCGGCTGCGGGCGCGCTTGGGGTTACTGATCGGGTTGTAGGCCGAGGGCGCCTTGGGCAGGCCGGCCAGCATGGCGGCTTCGGCAATCGTGATGTCCTTGAGCGCCTTGCCGAAGTAGGTCTCGGCGGCGGCGGCGAAACCGTAGGCGCGGTTGCCCAGATAGATCTGGTTCATGTAGATCTCGAGGATCTGGTCCTTCGTGAGCAAATGCTCCAGCTTGAAGGTCAGCAGGATCTCGTAGATCTTGCGAGTGAAAGTCTTTTCAGAGGACAGGTAGACATTGCGCGCCACCTGCATGGTGATGGTAGAGGCGCCCTGGCTCTTGGCTCTGCCGACGTTGGCCAGGCCGGCGCGTAGCACGCCCACATAGTCCACACCGCCATGCTGGAAGAAGCGGGCATCCTCGATGGCCAGGACTGCATCGGTGAGGGTCTGGGGAATGGCCGTGATCGGTGTGAAATTGCGCCGTTCCTCGCCGAACTCGCCAATCAGATCCCCTTCCGCTGAAAAGATGCGCAGGGGTAGTTTAGGACGGTATTCCGACAGGTCGGAGATGTCCGGCAGATTGGGATAGGCCAGCGCCATGGCGATGGACACGATGATCAGCACCGAGGCCAGGCCGGCCAACGCGATGCCGCCGCCCCACAGACCGATGCGCAGGAGCCGGCGCACGGTGGCAGATCGGGGGGATTTCATGCCTTCAGGGCTAGGCGAGGGGGGGGACTCGGATGGAGAATCAAGGGGCATAAAGTCTTTGTAAGGTCGCATCAGCATTATAAAAATCTGCGCCCTCCCCAAGACCGGCATGTCTATTTTTATTGAGACGACAAGCTTCCGCGCAGATGCGGGGCCTGTTTCCAGGTGGTTGCAAACGCATACAAAGCGTCTGCTTTTGACAACGTTCAAAAATGCAGAAATGGGAAAAATCCTTTGCAGGACAAGGACCTAACTGCTAGCATTCAAGTGAATTCATAAGTTTGCCGGCCTGTTGCCGGTTTCTTTGAGGGGATGCTCTTGATCTCATTGGGATCCTTGTTCAGTCGCCAGCCTGAGCCCATGCTGGGTTTGGATGTCAGCTCTTCCAGTGTCAAGCTGGTCGAGTTGAGCCAGAACAAAGCTGGCCAGTACGTGCTGGATCGTTGTGCGATCGAGCCGCTGGAGCGCGGCTGGATCACCGACGGCAACATCGAGAAGTTCGATGAAGTGGCCGAAGCCGTGCGCCGCCTGGTCAAGAAGAGCGGTACCAAGACCAAGAACGTTGCCATGGCTCTGCCGCCTTCGGCCGTGATCACCAAGAAGATCGTCCTGCCCGGTGGCATGAGTGAGGTCGAGCTTGAGATGCAGGTGGAGGCCGAGGCCAATCAGTACATCCCCTTCCCCCTGGAAGAAGTGAGCCTGGATTTCTGTGTCATCGGTCCGAGTGCGACTGCAGCGGGCGATATCGATGTGTTGATCGCGGCATCGCGTCGTGAAAAAGTCCAGGACATTCAGGGCCTGGCCGAATCGGCGGGCCTCAAGCCCGTCATTGTTGACGTGGAGTCCTATGCCTCCCGCCTGGCGGCCAAGCGCCTGATCGCCAATCTGCCGGAGCAGGGGGTGGGGGCCATCGTGGCGCTCTTTGAGGTGGGCGCGCTGACCACCAGCATGCAGGTGATCCGGGATGACGAGGTGCTGTACGAGCGTGATCAGGCTTTCGGGGGCGCCCAGTTGACCCAGCTGATCGTGCGCCAGTATGGCTTCTCGCTGGAGGAGGCCGAGTCCAAGAAGCGCAGTGGTGAGTTGCCTGAGGACTATGAAAGCAGCGTGTTGCGCCCCTTTATTGAAAGCATGGTCCAGGAAATCGGACGTGCCTTGCAATTTTTCTTCACCAGCACGCCGCACCACAAGGTGGACTACATCATGCTGGCGGGTGGGGCGGCAGCCCTGTCCGGGTTGACCGATGCCGTGACGCAGCAGCTGAGTTTCCCGTGCAGCCTGGTCAATCCTTTTGATGGCATGGAGATCGGTGACGGGGTTCGCCTGAAGAAGATGACCCGTGAAGCGCCCTCCTATCTGACGTCTTGCGGTCTCGCGATGCGGAGGTTTCTGCAGTGATACTGATCAACCTGCTGCCCCATCGTGAGGCTGCGCGCAAGCGGCGAAAGGATGCTTTCAACGTCTCGCTGGGGGTCTCGGCCCTGGCTGGCGGTCTGATCGCGGGCATCGTCTTTCTGTGGCTCCAGAGTCAGACCGCTTCACAGGAAGGGCTGAACACCCTGTTGGGCCAGGAGATCCAGAAGCTCGACAACCAGATCAAGGACATCGCTGCGCTTGAGGCGGAGATTGCCGCCTTGCAGGCGCGACAACAGGCGGTGGAAAACCTGCAGGCCGATCGCAATATGCCGGTGCAGCTGCTGACTGAATTGACACGTCAGTTTCCTGAAGGGGTGTATATCACCAGCATGCGCCAGGAAAACCAGCTGATCAGTTTGCAAGGAACAGCACAGTCCAATGAGCGGGTTTCAGAGTTGTTGCGCAACTTGGCCTACCACTCCCCCTGGTTCTCCAAGCCGGAATTGATCGAGATCGTGGCTGCCAGTGCGACTTTTGGCAAAGACCAGCGACGGGTGGCCAATTTCACCCTGCGTGTACGTATGCTGCGTGCCAGTGAAGTTCAGAAACCCCCGGTGTCTGCCGCACCGGCGCCGCCTGCCGATGTGACGACACCCACGGCGGCGGCTCCTCAGCCGGCCAAGCCGTAAGGGGATATTGATATGGCAAGTACATCCTCCCCCAACCTGAAACTGGCGCAACTCAAGCAAACGCTGCAGTCCCAGTTCAGCAATCTGGATCCGCGCAATCCGCTTGCCTGGCCGGCCCTGCCGCGTTACGGCCTGTTTCTGGCGATCGCCGTTGCGGTGGTCGTGGTGCTCTGGTTCCTCTGGCTCAGCGGTGAGGACGATGTCCTGACCCAGGCACGTGAAAAAGAAGTGAAGCTGCGCGAGGAATACAAAACCAAATTGGCCAAGGCCATCAACCTGGACGCTTTGCGCAAGCAGCGTGAGCAGGTTCTGCAGTACGTGACGCAGCTGGAAAAACAGTTGCCCAGCAAGGCGGAAATGGATGCGCTGCTATCCGATATCAACCAGGCCGGTCTGGGACGCAGCTTGCAGTTTGACCTCTTCAGGCCCGGCTCGGTGGTGATCCGCGACTATTACGCTGAGTTGCCGATTTCCATCAAGGTGACCGGTCGCTTCCATGACATGGCTTCATTTACCTCCGATATCGCCCATCTGTCACGCATTGTGACGTTGAGCAATCTGACGGTGGTGCCGGTAGCCGGCGGAACGACGCTGGCCATGGATGCAACGGCCAAAACTTTCCGTTACCTCGACAAGGATGAAATCGCCGCACAGCGTAAGACTGCAGGGGGTAAAAAATGAGGCTGATGAGGTCTTTGCCCCTGCTGCTGGCGGCGCTGGTCTTGGCGGGCTGTGGCGCGTCCAGCGAAGATGAGTTGCGTGCCTGGATGCTGGAGCAGCGCAACCAGATGCGCCCGCGCGTAGCGCCTATATCCGAACCCAAGCCGTACAAACCCGAGAATTACGCTGATGCGGCGACCATCGATCCTTTCAGCAAGGAAAAACTGACATCAGCGCTCAAGCGCGATATGGCTCAGCCTGCCTCGATCACGAGTGCGCTGATTGCTCCGGAACTGGCGCGTCGCAAGGAGGCCCTGGAGGCTTTCCCGCTCGATGCCATGTCCATGGTCGGCAGCCTGATTCAGGAGGGGCAACCGGCCGCCCTGATCCGGGTCGACAGGCTGCTTTACCAAGTCCGGCTGGGTAACCATCTGGGCATGAACTATGGGCGCGTAACCAAAATCACCGAGACCGAAGTTACCTTGCGCGAAATCGTGCAGGACGCTGTGGGGGAGTGGATCGAGCGTGCCGCCACACTGCAGTTGCAGGAGAGAGTCAAATGAAAAATCACACTATGAGGGCGCGCTGGGCTGGCGCCGTGGTCTTGGCAATGCTGAGTGTTTCGGCGTTGGCGCAAACAGTCGGTGCAGAGACCTCACAGACGGCCTCTGCGCAACCCATCATCGAAGCCGTGACGGGTTCCCTGCAGGGTGGGGCAGAGGTGGTCAAGATCGATTTGTCCCAGCCTTTGGCGACCGTTCCGAATGGTTTTTCCATCAAGTCGCCAGCCAAGATTGCACTGGATATACCCGGTGTGGGCAGTGCCATGGGGCGCTCCACGGTTGAGGTCAACCAGGGCAATCTGCGTTCGATCAATCTGATTCCTGCCGGAGACCGCACCCGCGTGGTTCTGAATCTGAAACAGGCTACGAATTACAAGGCCGAGCTGCAGGGGAAAGCCTTGCTGATTACGCTGGACGCTGTAGCAGCAAGTACGGCGCCCGCTGCACCAGCTCCTACCTTTGCCGAGGCCAAGAACCGTGAAACCCTGCCGATCAAGGATCTTGATTTTCGTCGTGGCGTGAGCGGCTCGGGTCGAGTGGTTGTGGCTTTGCCGAATAGTCAGGTGGGTGTTGATATCCGGCAAAGTGGGCAGACGCTTGTGGTGGAGTTCATGAAATCGAGTCTGCCTGAGGGCTTGCGCCGCAAGCTTGATGTGACCGATTTCGGAACGCCGGTGCAAACCGTGACGGCCTTCCAGGTCGGTGACCGCGTCCGATTGGTGATCGAGCCCAAGGGGGTCTGGGAGCACAGTGCCTACCAGAGTGACGATCAGTTTGTGGTCGAGGTCAAGCCCCAACGCGTCGATCCGACGAAGTTGACCCAAGGCCCCGGCTACAACGGGCAGAAGCTTTCGTTGAATTTCCAGAACATCGAGATCCGTGCCCTGTTGCAGGTCATCGCCGATTTCACCAATTTCAACGTGGTGACGTCGGATTCGGTGACTGGAACAGTGACGCTGCGTTTGCAAGACGTGCCTTGGGACCAGGCCCTGGACATCATTTTGCAGTCCAAGGGCTTGGGCCTGCGCAAGAACGGCAATGTGTTGTGGATTGCGCCGAAGGACGAGATTATTGCCAAGGAAAAGCTGGAGCGCGAGGCCAATGCCGCGCTCGAGACGCTGGAGCCCGTACGCACGCAATCGTTCCAGCTCAATTACGCTAAAGCGATAGATGTGGCTCGGCAGCTCACAGGGGGAGTAGTGGGAGGGCCCGCTGCCCCGTCAGTTGGTGGGGTAGCCAGCGGCCGCATCCTCAGCCCCAGGGGTAGCGCGATCGCTGAGCCGCGGACCAATCAGTTGTTCGTAACCGATATCGGTAGCAAACTTGAGCAGGTCCAGGACTTGATTGCCAAACTGGACATTCCGGTGCGACAGGTGCTGATCGAGGCGCGTATTGTGGAAGCGTCTGACACCTTCGGAAAATCGCTGGGTGTCAGGCTCGGCGGTGGCATGAACCGCAGTACCGATTCGACGGGGGCTGGTGCCCAGTTTGGACCGACTTACAACGCGGTTTCGGCTGGAACTACTTCGGGTACCTTCGTGAACCTGCCGTCGGGTGGCCAGGGCGGTTTCAGTGCTGCCACTTTTGCGGTTTCCATCTTCGGTGAGAGCGCTGCGCGCTTCTTGAACCTGGAGATTTCCGCCTTGGAGGCCGATGGCAAAGGCAAGGTGGTGTCCAGCCCGCGCGTCGTCACGGCCGACAAAGTCAAGGCTGTAATTGAGCAGGGTACCGAACTGCCGTACCAGGTCGCTTCTGCCAGCGGGGCTACCTCGATCGCCTTCCGCAAGGCCAATCTGATGCTGGAAGTGACGCCGCAGATCACGCCGGAGGGTAATGTGATCCTGGAGCTGGACATCAACAAAGATACGGTGGGCCAGTCCACACCCGCAGGTTTTGCCATCGATACCAAGCACGTGAAGACCCAGGTCCTGGTCGAAAATGGCGGCACGGTGGTGATCGGGGGTATCTTTACCCAGACGGAAACCGAAGATACGACCAAGGTGCCTTTCTTTGGTGATCTGCCGGGACTGGGTGTCCTGTTCCGCAACAATGTGAAACGTTCGGAAAAGCGGGAAATGCTGGTCTTCATCACACCCAAGGCTTTGACGGATCGCACTTCCCTGCGCTGAAGAGCGGGGTCAGGACGGTCTCTTGTCTATCAGCCTCATCGGCTTGCCCGGATCGGGCAAGTCCACCGTCGGGCGCCAGTTGGCCCGACGTTTGCAATTGCCTTTCACGGATGCCGATCAGGTGATCGAGCAGCGCATCGGCTGTCCGATCCGCGAGTTCTTCGAGCGTGAAGGGGAAGAGCGCTTCCGTGACATCGAAGAGCAGGCCTTGAGTGATCTGACCCTGCAGCCAGGCGTGCTGTCGACGGGCGGCGGGGCCGTGCTGCGCAAGAGCAATCGTGAGCATCTGCATGCGCGCGGCAAGGCGGTGTATCTCAAGTCCACACCTGAAGAGTTGTTCAGGCGCCTGCGGTATGACACCCAGCGCCCGCTCTTGCAGGTCAGCGATCCTATGCAACGGCTGCGCGATCTCTATGCCGTGCGCGATCCGCTTTACAGGGAGACGGCGCACTTTGTCATCGACACAGGGCGCCCCTCCGTGGCCGCCCTGGTCAACATGATTGTCATGCAGCTGGAGCTGGCCGGCATCGTGCCCCATCACTGAGGGGAAATGTCCGACCTGGGACCGGTCTTCGGGCCGTGCCCTAAACTCGGGGGATGTCTACACGTACCGATTCCACCCGTCCGGCAGCGATGCAGGTGCGCATCGAACTGGCTGAGCGCAGTTATCCCATTTTCATCGGCAGTGGCTTGCTGGCACAGGCCGGCAGTTATGCCGGCTTGCCCCGCGCAGCACAGGCGCTGATCGTCAGCAACACCACGGTAGCGCCGCTCTATGTGAAGGTGCTGAAGAATGCCTTGCAGGCGCATTACGGGCAGATCCATGTGGTCGAACTGCCCGACGGCGAGTCACACAAGGACTGGTTGACCCTGAATCTGATTTTCGACGCCTTGCTGGCCCAAGCTTGTGATCGCAAAACCGTGCTGTATGCCCTGGGCGGTGGCGTGGTGGGTGATATGACCGGTTTTGCCGCCGCCAGCTATATGCGGGGCGTGCCCTTTGTCCAGGTGCCGACGACCTTGCTGGCCCAGGTGGACTCGTCGGTTGGGGGCAAAACCGCGATCAATCACCCTCTGGGTAAGAACATGATCGGCGCCTTCTACCAGCCGCAGCGGGTGATCTGTGATCTGGACACCCTCAAGACCCTTCCGGAGCGCGAACTCAGTGCGGGCCTGGCCGAGGTGATCAAGTACGGGCCCATTGCAGACATGGAGCTGCTGGCCTGGCTGGAAAAGGACATGGAGGCCTTACGAGCGCGGGAGCCGTCGGCTCTGGCGCACGCGGTGCAGCGGAGTTGTGAAATCAAGGCCTGGGTGGTGGGGCAGGACGAGCGTGAGGCAGGACTGCGGGCCATCCTCAACTTCGGCCATACCTTCGGGCATGCCATTGAGGCAGGCCTGGGTTACGGCGTCTGGCTGCATGGGGAGGCCGTGGGTTGCGGCATGGTGATGGCAGCCACCCTGTCGGAACGACTGGGCCTGGTCGACCAGGCATTTGTCCAGCGTCTGAGCCAGTTGATCGCCAGTGCCGGCTTGCCCGTGACCGGCCCGCAGCTGGATGCGAACGACAACGCCGGGCGCTATCTGGAATTGATGCGTGTCGACAAGAAGGCCGAGTCCGGTGAGATCCGCTTTGTCGTGATCGAAGCACCAGGCCGCGCCGGTGTGCGTGGTGCGCCCGATGCGTTGGTGCGCGAGGTCATCGATGCTTGCTGCCTACGCCAGTGATCCGGCTCGTACGCGCGGGCGGAAGTATCCGGAAGAGGCGGCCCCCACGCGTACCGAGTACCAGCGCGACCGTGACCGCATCGTCCATTCGACCGCCTTTCGTCGCCTGGTCTACAAGACCCAGGTCTTTCTGAACCACGAAGGCGATCTTTTTCGCACGCGCATGACGCATTCGCTGGAGGTGGCACAGCTGGGGCGGTCCATCGCACGCTCCTTGGGCCTCAATGAGGACCTGGTGGAAGCGATTGCCCTGGCCCATGACCTGGGGCACACACCCTATGGCCATGTCGGGCAGGATGCCCTGAACGAATGCATGGCCGGACATGGTGGGTTTGAGCACAATCTGCAGAGCCTGCGGGTGGTGGACCAGCTGGAGGAACGCTACCCGGCCTTCGACGGCCTCAACCTCACCTTTGAAACGCGCGAAGGCATCCTCAAGCACTGCTCTCGTGCGAATGCCGAGCGGATCGAAGCGGTTGAACCCGGAGGGGTGGGACAGCGCTTTCTGATGCGAGCCCAGCCCAGCCTGGAAGCCCAGCTGTGCAACTTGGCCGATGAAATCGCCTATAACGCGCACGATATCGATGACGGTGTGCGCTCGGGCCTGATCACCATGGAGCAGCTCAAGGAAGTGCCCCTCTTCGAGGAGCATCAGCAACAAGCGGCGCGTGAGCATCCCGGCCTGGCGCAGGCTGGCGCGGGGCGACGCCTGCTTTACGAAACCATACGCCGCATGCTCAGCGCGCAGGTCTACGACGTGATCGAGGCAACGCGTTGCGAGCTGGTGCGTACGAACCCCGAAACTGCCGACGCGGTCCGGCAACTGCCCGCCCTGCTGTGCTTCAGTGCCGGCATGCGCGAGCGTTCGGTCCTGCTGAAGAAATTTCTTTTCCGGAACCTGTACCGCCATCCGCAAGTCATGCAGACCACCAGCCTGGCGCGACAGGTCATCCAGGAGCTGTTCGAGTGCTATCGGCAGACGCCACAAGAGATGCAGGCCGGGCATGCGGCGCGTGCTCAGGCAGTACGGGAAAATCACGATTCGGACCACGCTGTGCTGCGCATCGTTGCGGATTAC